>DATHBC010000849.1:0-3089 GCA_035296345.1 Pyrinomonadaceae bacterium
AAGAAAAGACACGGAAAGTGAATGTCAATTACGAATTAAAAATTACGAATTACGAATTGGAGATTATTTAATACGCTCGGCTGATTGTTTGATTTACTCGTGAGATTATCGAATATTCTCTTGAGATTACTTAATAATGCATTGAGATTGTTTAATGTTCTTGTAAAAATATTAAGTATTCCTGAGAGATTATTCGATATTTTTAAAAGATTATTGAATAATTTTGTCGGATTGTTTGATAATGTCAGGAGATTATTTGAAAAGACCTTCGCATTATTCAATATTCCCGCGGGAATATTGAATAATGCGAAGGTTTTTTTGAGTTTTCGGGGGCGTTTGGGTGAGGATTTTCGGGTGGTTTGAAGATTTTTCTTTACTTTATTTTGTTGTTTTTTTATATTGGTTTAATTCACGCGCGTGAATCCGTGATTTCACATTCGACAGTCTATTTTCTACATCTGAAGCCACAATAAGGAGGAGAAAATTATGGCTAATCATAGAAATAAACGCTTACCGAAAACAGTTTTGCAGGATGACCTTAACGCTTATGCCGCTTTGCAGGCGATTGCCGGTTATACGCCGAGCAACGAGCAGTTTAAGCTGGCTGAAGTGACAGCCTCGCATCAGGCGATGCAGGAGAATCAGACAAGCGAGGTGCAGAAGCAGGCGGCGGCAGACGCGCAGCGCGATGCGGCAGCCGGTTCGGAATGGGATTTTCACGAGATGATTCTCGGCGCGAAAGACCAGGTTAAGGCGCAGTTCGGTCCGGACTCGAACGAGTATCAATCGCTCGGCTTGAAGAAAAAGAGCGAGTACAGAAGGGGCGGGCGCAGGACGCCGGCGACCGGCGGCGGCGCGACTTAAAAGAGATTTCGGGTTAAATGGGAAAGGGTCGTTTGCTCGGTCAGGGCAGGCGGCTTTTTCTTTTGTCTTTTTATTACGGCGAAAGTCTTTAAATTCGCTTGTGCGGCGGCGGCGGAGACGGCGTTGTTAAAACTTCAATGATACATAACTGAAAACTTTCGCGCGCCGGAAGTTTTTTTCTTTACATTATTTTATTTTTTCCTTATATTGATTGACATTTTAGGGGCGAAGCTCAAAAATTCCCGCAAAAAGTTTCTGTTTTCGGTGTCTTAAATCAAAACATCGCGGCGTTTCGGCTTTGTTTTTCAGACCTTACGGGCAGGTTTTACCCTTTGGGTTGGATAAATTATTCGCGAAGACTTTGGAGGAGGATTCAATTCGATTATGACCCCTGAGACGAGAGGATTTGTGGTGTGGATTGCGGCGACGGTCGTTATTCTCATCGCTTTTTTTATTTTCGTGGCGACCGGCTTTCCGGGCGAAAAGGATACTTGCGTCGACGACCGACCGCACAACACCTGTTACTGCGAGAAATATAACGAGCGCGAGATTAATCAGCCGGGCATCCGCCAGCCGTCGAACACGTGGTTTAATCTTTACGCCGTCGGAACGTCGTTTCTGGTCGCGCTGTTTATTTATTTCGACCGGAAAAAGTACGCGGGCAGCGCGCCGAACGTCATCGGCTCAAATTCGTTTATCGCCGATTTATACATTTTCGCCGTGCTGTTTCTCGGACTCGGAAGCATGTGGTTTCACGCTTCGCTGACGACCTGGGGCGGCGTGTTCGACGGGATTTCGATGTATGTTTACGCGGCTTATCTGGTCTTTTATTCCATCCGGCGCTTCTGGAACGCGGACTGGTTTTTCTGGGTCGGCTACGGCGCGACGGTGATTCTGTTTACCATCCTGCACGCGGCGGGCGTGCCGTCGGTCATCAACATTATGATTCTGGTCGCGGCGTACGCGGCAATCGAGATTTACATCTGGGTGCGCACGGGCAAGTGGATGCAGGGCAAAACGCTGACCAGAGCTCTCTGGATAGGCTCGCTGGTCTCGATTCTCTTAGCCACCGTTTTCTGGGCGCTGTCGCAGACCGGCGGACCGCTCTGCGACCCGGAGAGCGCATTCCAGCCGCACGGGATGCTCTGGCATCCGCTGGCGGGCTTGATGGCTGTGCTGCTGTATTTTTACTGGCGCGAGGCTGACGACCGCATATAACTGAGAACTGAGAACTGATAGCTGATAATTGAGAACTGATAATTGAGAACTGATAATTGAGAACTGATAGTTTCGTTCTTTTCACTATTAGTTATAAGTTGTGACTTCTCAGTTATCAGTTATCAGTTCTCAGTTATTTTCATTTACATCAATTTTTCACCAGCAGCGGTTTCAAGCCTTTATAAACGTTTTCCGCCAGAATCTTTGCCCCGTCGGCGTTCGGGTGAATGCCGTCCGCCTGATTGAGTTTTTTATCCAGCGCGATGCCTTCCAAAACGAACGGCAGAAACTCGACCTTGTATTCGTCCGCCAAATCCGGGAAAGCGTTAACGAACTCCTGTTGATATTTAACGCCCATCGACGGCGGAGCGAGCATTCCGCAGAGCAGCACCTTGATTTTTTTCGCCTGCGCTTTGCGGATAATCTCGCCGAGATTCTTTTTCATTTTCGCGGGCGGAAGACCGCGCAACAAGTCATTTGCGCCGAGTTCCAGAATCAGAATCTCGACGTTTTCCTGTTCGAGCGACCAGTCGATTCTTTCCAGCCCGCCCTGGCTGGTGTCGCCGGAAACGCCCGCGTTGACGACCTCGTAGTTATAGCCCTCGGCGTTTAGACGCTGCTGCAGCAGAAACGGGTAAGATTCCTTTTCGCTCAAGCCGAAACCGGCGGTCAGGCTGTCGCCGAAAGCGATGATTTTCGCTTTGTTCGAGCTGGTCGGCGGCAGCTTTGCCGCGTCTTTCGGCTTCTGGTTTTTCAGCCTGCTCGCCTCCGTTCCGCAAGCCGCCGCGAAGACAGACAAAACTAAAAATGCGATTAACGCTAATGTATTTTTTCCGTTGGTGAACATAATATTTACTTCGAAACCGAAATTTAGATGCCGTTTCGGCGTATTTTGTTTAGTCTAAATGTTTGGTTAAGATTAATTTTAAGCCGTCTCGAAAACAACCTTCGCGACCTTTGCGTTAAACTTTGCGCTTAAAGAAAATTTTACGGCAAAGGACGCACGG
>DATHBC010000850.1:0-5775 GCA_035296345.1 Pyrinomonadaceae bacterium
GCCTTGAGCGACCTCGCGCGCGCCGGTCGGTATCCCGAGCGTCCGGCGAAAATCGCCGCCCGTGCCCGAAGGCAAAACGCCGAGCTCGATTTCCTCGTCGCCGGATTCCAGGATTCCGTTCGCCACTTCGTTAATCGTGCCGTCGCCGCCGCAGGCGATGATGAATTTTCTGCCCTGCTCCGCGCCGCGTTTCGCCAGCAAAATACCGTCGCCCTGTTTTTTGGTAAAGGCGACCTGAAACGCGCCGAAATGCGCGCGCAAATCCGAAGCAATCTGCGCCCAGCGGTTTTCGGTCGAACCCGAAGCCGATTTCGGATTGACGATGACCAGCGGAAGATTGGAATTATTTGACATTCTGCCAAAGTGTAAGAAAAATTTAATAACTTCGCAAAGGGATTTTTACAAGCCGCTCGGATTCGGGTTAAAATTCGGCAGATTTTTCTGAAATTAAAAGGAAACGCATGACGAAGACAATTCTTTCACTGCTTTTTATCACGTTGATTTTCGCTTTTTCCGGCAAAGCTCAAACGCTCGCTCCGACGCCGACGCCGATGCCGACACCGCCGCCGCTTATTCCCGAAGCTATTCCGATAGCGAATCCGGCGACGATTAACCGGTCATTTAACGATAAAACCGCGCCGGAAGCCGAAGCGCGGCTGAAAAAAATTCCGGACGCGCAGCAAACCGACGCAGACGTAAATATCCGCATCGAGCTGATTGAATATTACGAGCGAAAAGAGACGCCCGCCGCGAAAACGGCGACGCAGGAGCATCGCTTGTGGCTCGTCCGCAATCGACCGGAAAAAATGTATTACCGCGAGCTCGGCTGGTGGACGAGCGAGGAAGACGCGAAGAACCCGGATTACATCGCGCTCAAAAACGAATGGCTGCGGCAGATTAGCCTCAAGAAAACGAACGATAAAATCCGCCTCAGCGCGGCAGCGTTTCTCGACGACCTCGACGCGCCGCTCGCCGAAAAAATTCTCAGGGAAGGTCAGCGGCTTAATCCGAATCTTTACGAATATTCCGAGCATTTAATAAAGCTTTATGAAATCGGAGTCGAAGGCGCAATCAGCGATTACGAATCCCGCGAGGCGAACGGAAAGGAAACCGAGATAGACGCTGCCCTCAGGCGGGTTTTAGCCGAAGGCGAAAAAGGTTTGACGCTTATCTCCAAGGACGAAGCGCGCTCGAATACCAGCGAGCATTTCGATTTGCTCGTCAGGCTCACGGAAGTCGCGCTCGATTTGAACGAATTGAAAAAAGCCCGCGCCTTTGCCGAAACTGTTTTAAGCGGAATAAGAAACGAGGCGAACGAAGACAAAAGCAGCTGCTGCTGGCATGATACGGAAAAAGCGATTTACTACGGCAGCAACCTGATGGGACGCGTCGCGCTGCGCGAGGGAAATACGGCGAAAGCCAAAGAATATCTGCTTGCTTCCGTGATATTCGACCCGGAAGCTGAAATCGAGCTGGGCGACATAAAGCTGGATTTAGCCGCCGAGCTGCTCCTGAAAGGCGAAAAGCAGGTCGTGCTGGATTATCTGGCGCGCGTGGAAAAACTGGCGACCGACGCCAATATCAAAACCCTGCGCCGCTGGCAGCGAATGGTCAGGCGAAACTCGATTCCGTATTGGGAAGACGACAGTTATTAATTTCTGCAGCTCATCGGGAGAAGCGTATGAAACAGCGAACGCGGATTATGTATATCGAATACAAAGGCGATAACGGGATTGTCGGCGACGCGCGAATCGGCAGAGTCACGATTATCAATGACGGCAAATCTTTACGCTATCAAGAGAAAAGGTTTTCGTCTCTGCGCGGAAGAGGTTTCAAATCCAATTATTACGATGTGCAGACTCGCGAGTATTATTGGATTTCCGGCTGCCGCAGGGACGGGCGCGACGCTTTGTATTCAAACACGGTCGAAATCGACGAAGACGTGTGCGAGGAATACTGGGCTGAGATTAGAAAGATGCCCGAAAAGAAAAATGTAAAAGTTTTTCGCTGTGAAGGAAAATATTCGCGGTAGACGAAAATATTGAACGCGCCGCTATTACTGCTGCTCTTGCTGCTGCATAAAAATTTTGTCGTTCTCCGCCAGCTCGCCGATTTTCCGCATCAGAAGGTCGGCGATTTCCTTGTGCGTGCGCAGGGAATCGCGTTTTTCGTAGAGCTCGGAAAGGTCGAGCGGCTCGCCGAAATGGACGCGGATTTTTTCGCCGCCGCGCCAGTTTCCCAGAACCTGTTTCGGCAAATCGTTTCCCAAGCCCGCGATAAAAACGGGCACGACCTGCGGGCGCGCGTTTAAAATCACTTTCCCGATGCCGGGCTGCGCGGGCAGAAATTCATACGGGTCTTCGTTCAGGTTGCGCTTGCCTTCCGGGTGAAAGCCGATGATGTTCGGCTTGGCTTCCGAGCAGATTTGAATCAGGCGGCGCAGCGAAAATTTGTCGAACTCGCGTTTTTTCATCTCGCCCGCCTCGCGAAAAAACGGCGGATACATCGAAAACCAGCCCATCACGAGATTGACGAACCAGCCGACGGGCGAATCGTAAAAAAATTTGGCGCGGACGGGGAAAAATAATTGAAAACGGCGGTCGGTGCGGCGAAAAAGCGCCGTCGAAACGACGTACATATCGAAAAACGAGCGGTGATTGGAAACGAGCAGAACGGGGCGGTTCAAATCGGTTTTCGCAAAATTTTCCAGCCCGAAAACGTTCATCAGATTGTAGGTCGAAATCTGAATCCAGAGCGAGCCGACGTGACGCTGGCAGAAAGTCCAGAAGCGTTTCCACGCGCCGCGATTCATCCGGTGAGTCAACCGAAAGCCGTATTTTTCCATCGCCGAAAGCACGGAAATTTCTTCGGCGGTCGGCGCGAGCGCGTCAGGATTTTGTTCGATTCCGGCGTTTTGGTTGCTCGAAAGAGTATTTTCGGACACCTCGAAATTATAGCGCAAACAGCGTGACAGGCTGAAATGCGAAAATTTACTGGCAACGTTTCGGGAAAGTCTTTAATCTAATTGCCGAATTTCCGAAAAATATTCATTTCGCCCGGCGAATTTTACAATTATTTACGGATTCAAGCGGTTTTCAGTTTCACCTAACTTGTTTTTTGGTTCTAAATTTCATAAAATTATAGACACTCTTTCTACAACCAATGTCTAAACCTTTCCAAGTTGTAGCTTTTTCATAAACAATAATTTCGTTCAAGCAGGGTCGGCAATTATTCAAGCAGGGTCAGCAATTATTTTATTTTTTAATCTCGAATTGAATTTTGGGATAAATTTTTAAGGAGTAACGATAGATGCAGAGAAAGCTTTCCCTTTATGTTGTCCTGATTCTGGCAATAAACTTACTCGTCGCCGCAGCGGTTTCGGCGCAAAGCGCGCCGTCGAGCGATGCGGTCTGGCAAAAGATTGACGACGCGGCTCTTCAGCAAAGAACAAACGTCGAGCGGCAGATTGTTCCGCGGTTTTATTCGACTTTTCAAATGGATAAAACGTCGCTCAGGCAGGTTCTGAATCGCGCGCCGAAGGAATTTACCGACGCGGCGCGGCGCGGCGAAGGAACGATTCTGACGATTCCGATGCCGAACGGCACGCTGTCGCGTTTCAGAATCGAAAGCTCGCCGACTATGGAGCCGGAACTGGCGGCAAAATATCCCGAAATTCAAAGCTATCGAGGACAGGGAATCGACAACCCGACCGAAATCACTCGTTTCGACATTTCGCCGAACGGCTTTCGCGCGGTGATTTCCTCGAATCAGGGCACGATTCTCATCGAGCCTTACGCCTGGGGCGATACGCAGAACTACATCACCTTCTACAAATCGGACGCGCCGCGCGCAAGCAATCCGTGGGTTTGCCTGACGGGCGAGGACATCGTCAAGCCGGAAATCGAGCAGATTAATTTTATGCCCGACGTGCCGGAAGTGACGAGCGGAGCGACGCTCAGAACCTATCGCATGGCGATGGCGGCGACCGGCGAATACACGACGGTTTTTCGACAGGCGGGCGACACCGACGCGCAGGCGAAAACCAGAGCGTTAGCGGCGATTAACACCTCGGTCAATCGCATCAATCAGATTTACGAGCGCGACGTGGCGATCAGAATGATTTTAGTCGCCAACACCGATTTGGTCATTTACACGGACGCGGCGACCGACCCTTACACCAATGTCAGCGATTCCGGAACACTGGCGACCAACACGGCAACTTTAAACGAGGTCATCGGTAACGCCAACTACGACATCGGTCACGTCTTTAACACCGACGGCGGCGGCGTCGCTTCGCTAAACGGTCCGTGCGGCGGGAGCAAAGCGCGCGGCACGACCGGCTTGCCGAATCCGATAGGCGACGCTTTCGACATCGATTACGTCGCGCACGAAGTCGGACACCAGTTCGGCGCGAATCACACCTTTAACAGCACCGTCAGCGGCTGCGGCGGCGGAAATCGCAGCACCAGCAGCGCATACGAGCCGGGAAGCGGCATCACGATTATGGCTTACGCCGGATTGTGCGGCTCGAACAATCTGGCTTTCAACAGCATCGACACTTTCCACGTGAAAAGCATCGAAGCGATTGTCAATTTCAGCACCAACCTGGGCGGCAACGGCTGTGCGGCGCAGACGGCGACCGGCAACACGCCGCCGACCGTTCCTTCGATTAACGGCACTTCCTTTAACATTCCGAAACAGACGCCGTTTGCTTTAGCGGCAACCTCGACCGACGCGAACGGCGA
The DNA here is from genome assembly GCA_035296345.1 of Pyrinomonadaceae bacterium. Classification (GTDB taxonomy): domain Bacteria; phylum Acidobacteriota; class Blastocatellia; order Pyrinomonadales; family Pyrinomonadaceae; genus JALZHR01. The sequence goes on from DATHBC010000850.1 coordinate 4,746, forward strand.
TTCGCTGACTTACGACTGGCAGCAATACGACCTCGGAGCCTCGACGACGACCGTTCCGAATTCCGACGCCGACGGCGTCGCGCGCCCGATTTTCCGCCCGTTTCTGCCGACGACCGGCGGAACGCGCACTTTCCCGCGCCTGACGCATATTTTAAACAGCGCGAACGTTCCGCCGAATACGACGGGCGGCTTGATGACCGGCGAAATTCTGCCGTCGATGACGCGCGCGATGAATTTTCAGGTTATCGTGCGTGACAATCGCGCGGGCGGCGGCGGCGTCAATACGGCGGCGGTTATCGTCAACGTCGACGCCAACAGCGGACCGTTTGCCATTACCGCGCCGAACGGCGCGACGACGTGGAACGGCGGCTCGACGCAAACCGTCACGTGGAACGTGGCGAACACGGCAGCCGCTCCGGTCAGCGCGGAAAACGTAAAGATTTCGCTTTCGACCGACGGCGGACAAACTTTCCCGACGACGCTCGTCGCCAGCACGTCGAACGACGGCACGGAAACGATTACGGTTCCGAACGTCAACGCGACGCAGGCGCGCATCAAGGTCGAAGCGGTCGGAAACATCTTTTTCGACATTTCGGCTCCGAACATTACGATTAACCAAACGACCGTCGTCAACAAAGCGCCGTTTGATTTCGACGGCGACGGCAAAACCGATTTAGCGGTCTTCCGCCCGTCAGATACCGTCTGGTATCTGCTGCGCTCGCAAGCCGGATTTACCGCCACGCAGTTCGGCGTCGCCACCGACCGGACGGTTGCCGGCGACTTCGACGGCGACAACAAAGCCGACATCGCGGTCTGGAGACCGGCGACCGGCACTTGGTATCGCCTGAACTCGTCGAACGGCACGTTCGTCGGAGAGCAGTTCGGCGCGAACGGAGACATCCCGCAGCCCGCAGACTTTGACGGCGACGGCAAAGACGATTTAGCGGTCTGGCGTCCGACGGACGGCACATGGTATCGCATCAACAGCGGCAACGGTCAATTCGTCGGCGCGCAGTTCGGCGCAAACGGC
>DATHBC010000851.1:0-2858 GCA_035296345.1 Pyrinomonadaceae bacterium
CGCGGTGAAACGTCCCGCCCCAGACGCGATGCACGTTTTGCGAGCCGGTCAGCGTTTCCACGCGCCGGAGCATCTCGCGCGCCGCGCGATTCGTAAACGTCGCCAGCAGAATCCGCTGCGGCGAAACGCCCTGTTCAATCAGATACGCGACGCGATAAGTTATCGTGCGCGTTTTGCCCGTGCCCGCGCCGGCGACGACCAGCGCGGCTTGCGGTTTGGCGGTGACGACGCGAAACTGCTCACTGTTCAGTTCCTCGCGATAGCGCGTCAGCTTTTCCGGCAGCGAGCCTTCATCGCGTTTGATGACGTATTTCTTCATCGAGAATTATTTTATCATTCATTTCCCGGTTTTCTACGCTTCAACGCTTCAAATAGTGCTTCGTAAAGATGAGGTAAATCTTTGTATAAATTCTCCAAAATTTCGTCTGAAGCTTCTAACGGATTATCCGCGAATTCTTTTTCAATATAGCCCGACGGATGTCCCCAGCAGACACAGGCATCAATTTTCGGTGTGGAAACTAAAGTGCTGATACCGATACAAAGCGCGACATTGTCCGATTCGGTAAAATAATCTTTCGTAAGCAAACAACTGATGTTAATCGCGTGCCCCGAATACTCGTCGAAACCGGAGGAATGAGACTCAATATTTGCCAGCACATTCGGAATTTCCCGGCGAATCTTTTCGGCGATTTTTTCAAATTCAGGCAACAGTCTTTTCTCAAGTTTTTCGACTAGCGGATGCATAATTTGTCGAATATTTTACCCTCTTTTATTCGTCAAACAAAAAGTCTTTGCCGAATAGTCAAATCAGCAAAGACTTTCTAAATTTATTTGAATGAAACTAGCCGTTTTCCGTCTCCGAAAGCTCCCGGTTTTCTTTCGTCCAGAGTTTAATCAATCGCTTGCGGCTTTCGAGCTTGGCTTCGATGCCCGGAATTTTCCGCATTAACTGCTCCAGATTCATTAAATAATCCGGCTCGCCGAAAAGCCGGCGGATTTCCGCTAAAAACGGCTGAATTTTCGCGTAGACGAAAATGTGTTCCGTGCCGGAGTCGAGAAACGTTTTTTCGTCCAACGCCTCGTTTAAAACGAAAGACGCCGCCATATCCCAGAACGAAGTGACCATCCGAAAATACGCGCTCGCCTGCTCGCCGCCGCGATAAAGCGCGATAATGTCCATCGCCGATTTCGGCGCAAATTCCGAGAAATACCACGCGCGAGCCGCGCGCATCTTCTCGTCGCGCCGCAGCTCGTAAAGCTTCAGAATCGCCATCATTGATTGCTGTTTGTCCATAATTTTAAAGAGTGAGCAGTAAGCAGTGAGCAGTGAGCAGTAAGCAGTGAGCAGTAAGCAGTAAGCAGTTTTAGAATCGAGATTCCAACGTTAAATTTGTAATCCTGTCTGCTCACTGCTCACCGCTCACCGCTCACTTTCTTCTGATGCCGACAAATCTCCGCCGAAATTTTGTTGGTAGAGTTTGCAGAATCGCAGGTTGTTTCGCGCGACTTCGGACGCGCCTTTCGATTCCGCCAGCGCCGTTTCGAATGCTTTTTCCGCCGCGGCGAAATCGCCTTTTATCGCGTGAATGACGCCGATATTGTTGTGCGCGTCCGATGCGGCGACGGTTTTGTAGCGGATGGAATTTTGAAACGCTTTTCCGGCTGCCGCGTAATCTTTTCGCTCCAGCAGAACCAAGCCTAAATCGAACCACGCTTCGCCGTCGTCTTTTTTCAGCCGGATTGCCCGGCGAAACGCCGTTTCGGCTTCGCGCCGGTTTTTCAGTTCCGACTGCGCCATTCCGAGCGCGTAAAACGCTCTCTGATAGCTGCGGCGGCTCAAAGCGATTGCCCGTTCAAACTGCTCGACGGCGGCGGCGTTTTGCTTCAGATGAAAAAGACAAACGCCCGCGTTGAAATGAATCCGCGCCCGGAAATCGTCGCCGGTTTTTTCATTTTCCGTATAAAGAATCGCTTTCCGGAAATTTTCCAGCGCGCGTTCGTATTCGGCGTTATTCGCCGCGCGCGCGCCTTCTTCGAACGACTGTTTCACGCTCTGCGCCGCGACGTTTGCGACGAGCGCGAAAACGATGATAAAGAGAAACGATAATTTACGCATAATTTTTTAAGCCTCCTCAGACTTTTTCGAGTCTGAAAAGAGCTTAAAAAATGCGCGCGCCGAAAATCTTTCGGCTGCTTGCGGTTTATATTCCGAAATTGCTGAGAAAGTGAAAAAGGTTAAAAGTGAAAAAGTGAAAAAGCCGTCGTTATTTTTCGCCGACAAACTTTTTCACCTTTTCACCTTTTCACTTTTTCACTTTTAAGCGAGCTTAATCTCGCGCCATGTTTTCGGCGTCAGCTTGGTGAATTTGCGGAAAAGCGTCGTGAAATGGCTTTGATTTTTAAAGCCCGCGCGCAGGCTGATTTCGACGAGCGGCAAATCGCCTTTCGCCAAAAGCTCCTTGGCGCGTTCGATGCGCTGCCGCATGACGTATTGCTGCGGCGTCGAGCCGGTCGTTTTGCGAAAAGCGCGGGCGAAATGAAACTGGCTCAAGCCGGCGACGGCGGCGATTTCCGCCAAGCTCAAATCTTCTTCGAGATTCGCGTCGATAAATTCCCGGACGCGGCGCAGCTTGTAGCCGGAAAGCCCGCCGTTTTGATTTTCGGCGGCGGCAGCGGCGCTCGCGGCGGTGCTGTAATTTTTCAGCAGGTGCAAGATTAAAGTCTGGATTAAGGAATCGGCGTAGAGCCTGCCGGCGGGCGTTTCCGCGCTCGATTCGGCGAGCAGCGTCAAGCCGATGTGCTGAATCAGCGGGTCTTCGTTTTTATAGATTTCGGTAAATTCAAAATTGGAATTGAAG
>DATHBC010000852.1:0-1658 GCA_035296345.1 Pyrinomonadaceae bacterium
TGCTTATCCTGTCTGTCCCTGTTAATTTTTCTTTTCTGCGCGTGTCAAAAAAATAATAATTCCGAATCGAGCGGCATAGACGTTTTCGGTTTGACCGACGAAACGGCGGAAGCCGCAGCCGTCGTGCAGGACGCGAACGAAGACCTTAAAAAAATCCGCAAAATGTATAAGGAAAATCAGAGCAGGATTGACGAGCTGAAAACGGCGACGCAGGATAAAAAAATCGACGAAGCGAAAAAAATCGCCGACGAGCTGGTTTACATCATCAACGACGGATTCGTTCTGGGCGAAAGCGCCGTCGCCAAAATCGAAAAAGCCGAGGCGATGAACACGAACGAGAAATACAGGGAATATCTGCAACTGAAAAAAGGCAGTCTGAAAAAACAGCTCGACGCTTTCGAGTTTCGCCGCCAGGCGGCGCAGCTTTTGCGCGACGCTTTCGGCAATAAAGACAAGCTGGAAATCGAACGGGCGAAAGCGGAATTCAGGGAAAAGGAAGAAAATTTTCAAAAATATATGGAAATCGCCCGCGAGATGAGCGGCGAGGCAAACCAGCTCGCCAAAGAGGCTTTGCAGCGGCAATAAAAAACGGAAAAGCGATTGATTCCGCTTTTCCGTTTTTTATCGGTTGAGTTTTGACAGCACGGAGCTTGCGCCCTTGCCTGCCGCGCTCGCCTTCCGGCTTTTTTACAATATGCGCGTCGGAACTAAAAGCGGAACGGACGGCAAATTTGCGGGCGCGTTCAGCGGTTTAACGCCCGGCGTCTGCGGCGCGATTGGCGGAACGTTCAGCAGCGCGCCGTCTCTATCGTCAAACTCGAAGAAAAACCCGCCGTCATCCTTCATTTTTTCCGGCATGACGCGCACGGTCTGGCGATTGCGGTCGCGGACGACGGTCAGGGTCACTTCGCCTTCTTTCTTTTCGCCGATGGCGCGCAGCAAATCGCCCATTCCTTTGACTTCCCTGCCTTCGGCTTCGACGATAACGTCGCCCGCTTTCAGCCCGGCTTTAGCGGCTGGCGAATCCGCGCGAACCTCGTTAATCAAAAGTCCTCTGCCTTCGTTGATGCCGAAATAGTCAGCCAGTTGTTTGGTCAAAGGCGTCAGCGCCGCGCCGATATGTCTGCCGTCGCCGCGAAACATGAAAAAATCTCTGCTGCCGTTAAGCTCGCCGACGGGCGGAAACGTTCTGACCGGCGGCGTTTCGCCCGTGCGCGGAGTTCTGGGCGCGGGAGAAATCCGCACCGGCGGCATTTCGCCGCCGACGGGCGGAACGCGCAGCTCGAAAAAGCCGTCTTCAAATCTCGGAGCCGGGCGCTTGCCCATGGTCACGGTTATCTCGCGCTCGCTGCCGCCGCGCAAAACGGTCAGGCGAGCCTGATGGTCGGGCGCAATTTCCGAGATGAGCCGCGAAAGCTTGCGCGTGCTGGTGATTTCCTCGTCTTCGAAACGAACGATAACGTCGCCGTTCTGCAATCCGGCTTGCGCCGCCGGAGAATTTTCCAGAACCTTTTCGACCCCGACGCCGCGGACTTCGCCGAGTCCGAATTTCGAAAAATTTTCGCGCGTGATTTCCTGCGTCTGCACGCCGAGATAGCTGCCGCCGCCGAACATTTCGGGAAAAACCATCGTCTGCGCGCGCTGTCGCTGCGATTTGT
>DATHBC010000853.1:0-1683 GCA_035296345.1 Pyrinomonadaceae bacterium
GGTTTTCTGCCCGTTTCGGCGCAGCGCAGGCAGGTATTTAATCAAAAACCCCTGTTTATAACCGTTCTGGAAACCCGACTCGCCGAATCCGGTTTAACGCTCGAAAAATTTTGCCCGCCGGACAATATTTTCACCCGGCGCATTCTCGTCGAATACGGCGCGATTTTTGTCGGCAAAGGAAAGTTCGGTCGCTCCTGTTATCTCAAAGACGAAAAGACGGTTCTGGAAACGCAAAATCGTCTGGGCTTTTCGTCACAAACTCTGGGCGGCGTTAGAATCGAGCTGCAAACCGAGGCGATGGAAGCGCTTTTAAAAGCGGTTGCCGAGGCGCGGAAAAAGGGTTTGAGCATTACGCCGAGAGGCGGCGCGGCGGCGGCGCGGCGCAGTTTTGAAAAAACCGCGGAATTTTGGGAAAGCCGCGTCGAGCCGGGTTTGGAGCATTGGGTCAGTCAAAAGAAACTGACGCCCAAGCGGGCGGAGAAAATTCGCGAGATGGATATTTCCGAGCAGATTGTCGCCATTCTGGAACTGGAAGAAAAGAAAATCTGGTTCAGCACGCAGTTCGACAAGTCGATTCTGCAATCGGTCGCCGCGCCCGGCGCGTCGCAGCACAATCTGATGCTCGCGCTGGACGTGGCGCAGTTCGGCGACGCGAGAGTCAGGCGCATTCTGGCAAAGCACGGCTGGTTTCAGACAGTCGCTTCCGACAAGCCGCATTTTACATATCTGGGCATCGCGGAAAAAGATTTGCCGTCGCTCGGTCTGGAATCGGTTCGAATCGACAATCAGATTTTCTGGATTCCGCAATTGGCGACGGCTCAATGAAAATTCTTTATGAATAAAGCCGCCCGAACGCAGCAGACGAGAAAAACTATGAAAAGTAAATATTTCGCGGCAAATGCGCGGAGGAATTTAATCGTTGTCGGCTTGCTCGCAATAATCGCCCTGTCGATTTCATGCAGCGTTTCGGGAGAAAAAAATTATAACTCGCTTATTCGCCGCGCGGGCGCTGAAAGTAAAGACACAAACGCGAGCCCCAACGCGAACGCAAACGATAAACCGGCTGCGCCTGCCGCGAAAAATAATCCGGCAAATAACGACGTCTCGACAAAAAATCAAGCGTATCAGGAGAGTCTGCCCGCGGGTTTTGTTTTTCCCGCGGATGCGGTCAGCGAGCGCATCCTGAGCGAATACGGCGCGCTTTACGTGGCAAAAGGCGGCGAGACGCCGCTGACCGTGATGTTTGCGAGCGAGACAGAATGCGCCGGGTGGCAATCGCGGCTGGACACTTCGCGCGTCTCAATCGGCGGATTCCCGCTCGAACTGCAATCGCAGGCGATGAAAGCCTTACAGGACGCCATCGCCGAAGCCGAAAGCGCGGGCGAAAGCATCACGCCGCGCGGCGCGGATTCGGCGCGGCGCAGTTATTCTCAGACGGTCGAGCTGTGGGCGAGCAGCGTGAACCCGGCTTTAACGCACTGGGTCGGAAAAGGTCGTCTTTCCCGGCAGGAAGCCGAGCGTCTCAAATCGCTGTCGCCAACCGAACAGGTGGCGGAAGTTTTGCGGCTGGAAGAGAAGGGAATTTACTTCAGCAAGGATTTATCGAAATCTATTTTATATTCGGTTGCCGCGCCGGGCGCATCGCAGCATCTTTCCCTGCTCGCGCTCGACGTCGAGCAATTT
>DATHBC010000854.1:0-5787 GCA_035296345.1 Pyrinomonadaceae bacterium
GTCAATCGTCCGCAAATTCTACGGCGGGCGCGCCGGCGATGCGCCCGTCGACGACCCCGCCACGCCCGACATCGACGAATCGCAAAACACGCATTCCGTCTCGTCGCGCGGCTTCGACGACCTCGTCTCGCATTTCGCCGACCTCATCGCCCTCGTCAAAACCCAATCCGCCTACAAACCGAACGACGAGGAAATGAAAATCACCGCGCTCGAAGCAAAACTGGCAGCCCTGCAAGCCAAAAACAACGCCGCCAAAGCCGCCGAAATCGCCCTCGGCAGCGCCCTCGACGACCGCGACCGTGTTCTCTACCACCCCGAAACCGGCATCGTCAAACTCGTCAAACTAATCAAAACCCAACTCGCCCGCAAACCCGGCAAAACCAGCGCCGCCTATCAACAGATAAACGCGCTGGAGTTCAGGAAATATTGATTGTAAAGGATGAAAGGTTAGTGTAAATTTTCAAGTAAAATGTTAAACAGTCTTGATTTATCACTAACCTTTCATCTAAATCAGATTGAAATAGACAAAGATTAAATTAGATTATGAAACAGCCACATAACAATGATGCAAGAGATATAAGTAAGAAAATTACACTTTCCAAAAATGTATTGGTTTTTATTTTGGGTGGCTTTGTTACTGCCCTGATTGCGTTACTATTAGAATATAAAAGCGGTATATTTCAGCCAGTAGATGAAACTAATTTGCCGCCAACTCTAAGCTCACTTTTTATTACATTCACTCTTTTTACCCTTCTGATTCTAATAAAGAGTTCTTTACAAATAATTTTTCGACCTTATAAATATGTTCGAGAAGAATTTGCAATGTATGCTTGCTTAACTATTACTCTTATCTTAACTCTTCTTTTACTTACAATTTATACACAGTTTCTGCCTTGGCATGCTCCACTTGTAATTTATCGTGCCTTTATGGGTGGCTCATATATTCCACCGACTTGGACTGTTGAAGGTGTCTTTTTGCTATTTATCTCTGCAGTATTGGTATTTCTGTTTCTTAAAAATAATTATAAAGATTGGAAAGGTCTTAAAAGCATAAACCAGTTTCAAGCAGAGCAACGTGGGGAACAACCTACAATGCTTCATCAGGGAGGATTAGAGTTTCGTAGAAATCTATTGCGTGAACCGCCCCTTAAGATTCATATCCCAACAGACTATCGAACTGTTACTAAGCAACTTGAAGGGGCTGTTGATACACTAACTTGGCACGAACAGGCAAAAGAGTTAATTAGACTTTCAACTAACTCATATCAGTTTGACGAAGGATCTTGGCATGACAACGAAAAATGTTATGTAGGACAAAATATTCACACAGGCGAATTGGTCTTTTTAAGACCATTTAATGATCAACTATCTAAATCAAAGCTAAAACGATTAGTGGATTATGTAAACAAAATTACTTCAATAAAAAAGAAGCGTGTTCAGCGCGTAATTGTAGCCACAAAATACTCAGTTGACTCGAATTTTTATCAACATTCTGGAATACCGTTTGAATTTGTTTCGGAAGAAATGTTGTTAAATTCTTTAGTAGATTTCAAGGATTATTTTGCTGAAATAAATAAAAGATTTTTATCTACTCCTTTACCGGACTCTAAATTAACTTTAAAAGATGTTTACGTTCCTTCCAAATTCGTGGTGTCTGTCAGTAATGACGATGAGAAAAGCTGGACATTTTCTACCCCTCCCCATACATCAATTGAAGAATATTTAAACGAGTGGCTGCATGATTCTAGTCGAAAACAGATTGCACTTTTAGGTGAATATGGTCAGGGCAAAAGCACTGCTTCACTTGCTTGGGCATATCACTTGATCCAGAATCAGGGAACTCTAAGGCGAATACCAATTATTATCGAATTGCGGGGAACAAGTCCTCGCAATTTAACTCCATTACCTTTTTTGGGTGCTTGGGCTGCGAAATACAACATTAATCCTCAATCATTAATGCGTTTAATAGCCGCTGGTCGAGTTGTTTTAATATTCGAAGGTTTTGACGAGATGGCTCTTGTAGGTAATACAGAAACCCGCTTAAAGCATTTTAAAACATTATGGGAATTTGCATTTCCTAGCTCGAAAATAATTATTACCGGACGACCTAATTTTTTCTTGGACGAAGAAGAAATGAAGGCTGCTTTAGGGATAAGTAAATCAATCGGAAACAAACCATATTGTCAGGCTGTAAGGTTAAGTCCTTTTAGCCCTGAAGCAATTAAAGAAGCACTACGCTCTTTCCCTGAACTAACCAGAAACCAAATCTATGATTTGGTTCTTAAAAACAACAAGTTTTATGAATTGGTTTCTCGACCTTCATTACTCCATATTGTCGCTGAACTATGGCAGCATGAAAATCTTCATCAACAAGTTGAAAATCTAACTTCAGCATACGTTATGGAGTTATTCATTCGACATAGCTATAGGAGGCAGGGTTTAAAACAGCATGAATCACCGGAATTTATGGCTTTAACAAACAACGAGCGAGAATATTTCATGTTAGGAATTGCTTCGTATATGGCAGCTAAGCAACTGCCGAATCAAATAACAAATACACAATTAGATGAGGCTGTCAACAACTTAATTGAATACATGCCTGAGTCTGTTTCGCAAAAATTAGATGTTATTTCTGGTGAGACTAATAAACCTCTTCGATCTAGAGTGGAAGAAGTCGAACATGGGATTGATCACGTTAAAACAGATGTGCGAACTTGTGGAATTTTAGTAGATGATCCAGCGAATCCTGGAACATTTAGATTCGGGCATAAATCCTTTATGGAATATTTATTTGCTCATGTTTTGTTTGAATCTCTTTTAAAGAAAAAAGATGAGAAATCAGCATCAATACTAAAGGCAACTGGAGCAACAGTAATAAACCTTGAAGTTTTGCCCGTTTCCTGCGAATTTTTGGCAGAACTAGCTTTAAAGGCTTTCAATGATTCAAACGGTGAAACTTTGTCTGAGAAGACAAGAAATTTTATCGTTGCCAAAGAATTACTTTTTTTAATTTTTGGCAATAGTTTATTTTCTAGGTTGTTTTTGAAAAGATATTTGTTGATTCACTTTGTAATGAAAAGTTTAGTATTGAATTACTTTGGGCTATCTTTCCTTTTAAGAATTTTCCCGATGATAATATTCTTTGCTACTTTTTCTTGGATATATATTTTCCACTTAAGAAATATGGAATTAGATTTAAATTCAAGGTTCTTTAGCATTGGTGTTATTAGCTTTATTCCAATATTATTTATGTTTTATACCGTTGTATTTGGAACTTATAGAAGAGCGGTAATTGATGTTGGATTAAACTTATGGTGTGACCTGTGTAGAAGTCTAGATATTTCCGACAAAACATTAAGGCAAGTGATAAATACTGAGCGACTCCCTTATTTCAAAGATGAATCTGTTTATCGTGTTTTTGGAAAGAAAGAAGATTCAGAGAAAGGTAATTTTGAGACATCTAAATAAACAAATATTTATAAGAGTTTTTTCTGGCATATCTTTTTAAATATGCAACGTAAAATGCAGAAAGCGTCTGTAATAACGCAAATTACGCTTCTGACAATTTAGACAGCATTTGCGCCCGTGACAATTACATTTGTCACCGCAGAGATTACACTCGCGACCTCGCAAATTACACTGAGAGGCGCGGCGATTACACTGTTGACCGCGGCAAACACACAGGCGAGCGCGGAAATTACACTCGCGACCGTAGTAATTACACTTTGAACCGCGCAAATTGCACTCGTGACCGCACGGATTACACTGATGACCGCGCGGATTACTTTAACGACCGCGCAAGTTACACTGTCGACCGCAGAGATTACACTGGCGACCGCGAAAATTTCGACGGCGGGCGGTTTGGGTTTATTTTTGTTTGAGTTGCGGGATTTGGCGGCGAAAGGAAAGGCGGAGAGGTTGGGACCTTCCGCCTTTTGTCATTTTGCTGTTGCGTTGCGGGTTTAGACGCCGACGCCGTGGCATTTTTTGAATTTTTTGCCGCTGCCGCAGTGGCACGGGTCGTTGGGCTTGACTTTGGGCTGCTCGCGCTGGAAGGGCGTGTTGCGTCTGGCTTCTTCGCCTGCGGCGGCGACGCCTTCGTATGCGCCGGTGAACGCCATTGCCGCCGCTTGTTTGCGGGCGCGCTGGCGTTCGAGGCGTTCGAGCCGCTCCATTTCTTCCTGCTCGTCTTTGACGACGATTTCCAGATTGAAAAGGGCGCGCGTCGTGTGGGTGTCGATGCGGTCGAGCATTTCCTGGAACATGTCGAAGGATTGTTTTTTGTATTCGACGAGCGGGTCTTTCTGACCGTAGCCGACTAAGCCGATGCCCTGTTTGAGATGGTCAATCGAGAGCAGGTGGTCTTTCCACTGCGAGTCGATGATGTTGAGCATGATGTAACGCTCGTAAGCCCTGAGCGATTCGATGCCCGCGAGTTTTTCCTTTTCCGCGTAATCGGCGCTGGCTTTCTGCCAGACGGCGTCTTCGATTTGCTGCGGGTTCATCCGGCTGAAATCCACATTCGCGTCGACCGCCGGGTCGACGGCGTAGATGCTTTCGATTTCAGCCGCGTAGGTGTCGATGTCCCAATCGGCGGACGAAACCTGCGGGTTGAGAAAGCCGGTCGTCAAATCGTGCAAAAGGTCGCGCGCGACGCCCTGCTCGCCTAGCAGATATTCGCGGTGTTCGGGCTCGAACATCAACTGGCGGCGCAAGCCGTAAATCGTTTCGCGCTGTTTGTTCATCACGTCGTCGTATTTGAGAACGTGCTTGCGCGTCTCGAAGTTGCGCGCCTCGACCGCTTTCTGCGCTCTTTCAATCTGTTTCGAGACGGTTTTCGATTCGATGGCGACGCCTTTTTCCATGCCGAGCCATTCCATCATCGAGCGCACCTTGTCGCCCGCGAAGATGCGCATCAAGTCGTCTTCGAGCGAGAGCACGAAGCGCGACGAGCCGGGGTCGCCCTGACGACCGGCGCGACCGCGAAGCTGGTTGTCGATGCGGCGCGATTCGTGACGCTCGGTTCCGAGAATGTGCAAGCCGCCGGCGGCGACGACTTCCTTGTGTTCTTCGGCGACGACGAGCTTGGCTTTTTCGACCTGTTCCTCGAACTGCTCGGGCGTGGCTTCGTCCGGGTTGATTTCCATCCGCTTCAGATATTCGCGCGCGAGAAATTCCGGGTTGCCGCCTAAGAGAATGTCCGTTCCGCGTCCAGCCATGTTGGTCGCAATCGTGACCGCGCCCTTGCGTCCCGCCTGGGCGACGATTTCAGCTTCGCGCTCGTGATATTTCGCGTTCAGGACGTTGTGCCTGATGCCCATTTTAGCGAGCATTCCGGCAACTCTTTCCGAGTTTTCGACCGAAACCGTGCCGACCAGAACGGGCTGCCCTTTCGCGTGCAGCTCTTTGATTTCCTCGACCACGGCGTCCCATTTTTCGGGCAGCGTGCGGTAAATCATATCCGAATGGTCTTTGCGAATCATCGAGCGGTTGGTCGGGATGACGATAACGTCCAAGCCGTAAACCGTGCCGAATTCTTCCGCCTCGGTTTCCGCCGTGCCGGTCATGCCCGACAGCTTTTCATACATGCGGAAATAATTCTGCAGGGTAATGGTCGCCAGGGTCTGGTTTTCGCGCTCGATATTGACGGCTTCTTTGGCTTCGACCGCCTGGTGCAAGCCGTCAGACCAGCGCCTGCCCTGCATTAAGCGCCCGGTGAAATCGTCGACGATAATGACTTCGCCTTCCTGCACGACGTAATGATGGTCGCGCTTATAGAGCGTGTGC
>DATHBC010000855.1:0-1534 GCA_035296345.1 Pyrinomonadaceae bacterium
AGTAAACCGTGTCGGCGATGCCCGTAAATTTCAGATAATTTTCGGCGCGCAGGGCGACCGAGCGCGGGTCGAGCCCGTAACCTTCTTTGGTTATCGGGTCGACGACGTTTGCTATTAAACAAACGGTCGGTTCCTCGGCAAACGGGTCAACCCAGCAGCGCGACGGGTCGGGCACGAGCAGCATATCGGATTCGTTAATCGCCGCCCAGCCGCGTAAGCTGGAGGCGTCGAAACCGAAACCGTCTTCGAATGAATCCTCGGTCAGTTGGTCAATCGGATAAGTTAGGTGATGCCACGCACCCGGCAAGTCCGTAAAGCGCACGGAGACGAATTTCGCGCCCTGGTCGGCGGCGTAGTTCAAGACATTTTTTGCGTTCATAATTTCCTTTTTTAATTGACTTTGTGAATTAGTCTCGAAGGAAATTTTCGGCAAGTTCGCGGCAAAATACTCTGTGAGTTTACACCAAATCAGCCGGGATGCAAAATCGCTGAAAAGTTTTTAGCCACGAAAGAACATGAAAAAGCACGAAAAAGAATTTAAGAAAATTTAGCCGCAAATAACACGAATTACACGAATTAATTTATTTTCTTTTATTCGTGCTATTCGCGCTTATTCGCCTCTAATTCCTTTTGATTTTTCTTTCGTGCTTTTTCGTGTTCTTTCGTGGCTGAATTTCTTTCCGCCGGCGGCTGATTTCTAAATTGCGCCGGGTTTTATAACTTTTATCTCGGCTTCGGTTGCGTAGCCGACGGTTTCGCCCTGGTTGTTGAGCAGGTGAATTTTGTTGAAGCCTTTTTCCCTGCCGACGTTGAGCAGCTTGCCGAGCATTTCCGTCTTTTTGTCGTCGTTGACGACATCCCATGCCGGAGCGACGACGCCGATAAATGTTTCCTGGCTAATCCGCGCCGCCTGCACGTAATCCTTAAAGGCTGAGTTTTCCAGATTTACCTTCTGGACGGACGGCGACGCGGGCTGGCGATTGAAATATTCGACGTATAAATAAAGTCCTCCGCTCAGCAGAATGATGCCGACTAAAGTATAGAACAGCCATTGACTGATGCCGAAAAAGCCGATTTTCGATTGATTCGTCTTTTTGTAATTGACTTTCGTTTCGGCGACGGCGGCAGCGGCAGCCGAAGCGGATTCTTTCTCCGCATCCGTTTTTTTCGCCGCGTCGAGGGCAGCGACAGTATTGGTAACCGCGCCGGAGACGGCATCTGTTTTTTCCCTGAGCAGCTCGACGAGTTGGAGCGTTTTGCTCGTCGCGTCGGAAATCGCCTGGTCGAGCAGAAAGCTGTACTGGCTTTCAATCGCTTCGGCGCTCGTGTGCTGGCGTTCTCTTTCCAGAAGCTCGACGTAGCGGTTGCCTATCAGCACGTTGCTTTCGACCGCTGAAGCCAGCACCAGCGGCGCGTAGAAGTTATCGCCGATGCTTTCTTTAAAAAGCCGCAGGCGGTTGTAAAAATCCTTTTTCACCAGCTCGTCGAAGTTTTCAGCGCCCTGCGCTTCGGCGAGAAAATCGTCGAATTTGAC
>DATHBC010000856.1:0-1902 GCA_035296345.1 Pyrinomonadaceae bacterium
GGCTTATAAAACCTTCAATTTATTTTTCCGCCTGTTCACGCGGCTCGAAGTGCGCGGCATCGAAAATCTGCGCCGGATGCAGAGACCGTTTCTCGTCTGCCCGAATCACCAGAGTTTTCTCGACCCGTTCGCCGTCTGCTCGCTTTACTCGCTCGATACTTTTCGCCACACTTTTCACGTCGGCGCGAGCGAATTTTTCCAGAACGCGCTGATGCGCTGGCTTTCGCGTCTTTTAAACGTCGTGCCGATTGACCCGGACACGCAATTGATGCGCGCGATGCGGGCGGGCGCGGCGGGCTTGAAAAGCGGTCGCGTGCTGAACATTTACCCGGAAGGCGAGCGCGCTTTCGACGGCAGGCTTCACGAATTCAAAAAAGGCGCGGCAATCCTCGCGTCGGAACTCGATTTGCCGATTCTGCCCGTCGCGCTCGACGGCTTGCACAAAGTCTGGGCGCGCGCCTCGTGGCGGATTCGCCCGGCGAAAGTGAAAATCCGCTTCGGCGAGCCGTTTTACGCCAGAGATATTGTCAGCCCGGAAATGAGCGACGAGCAGAGATACGAAGCCGTGACGAAACATCTGAAAGACACCATCGCCGCGATGATTGCCGAAATGCGCGCCAAATAACTGAAAACTGAGAACTGAGAACTGATAGTTGATAATTCAGAATTAAAAGCCGATTGCTGATTGCGACGTCTGACCGCTTTCAGTTCTCAGTTCTCAGTTCTCAGTTCTCAGTTATTTTGCTTGTTTTTCGATTGCAATCTGAATTATGATGTGTTTCCGATTTCAGGCAGTATAAAGAGGCGAAAATTATGTTTTGTTCGGCTTGCGGCGCGGAGGTGCAGGAAGGTTTGCGTTACTGCAACCGCTGCGGGGCTAATCTCGCGGCGGAAAGCGGCGCGCCGCCGCCGCGCCTTTTCGGTATTTTACTGATGCTGCTCGGCGCGGTCGTCGTGGTCGGCGTCGCCGGTCTCGCGGCAATCTTTTTTTTCTCCATCGAGTTTATGAGCCGGGGCAACATTCCGGCTGAAACGCTGGTTTTTCTGCTGGTTTTTACGCTCGTCGTTTTCGGCATCGAAGCGATGCTCATCCGGCAGTTGTCGCGCGTCCTGAGCGTCTATCTGAAAAGCGGCGACTCGGCGGCGACCGAAAATTCAAAGTCGAGTAAAACGCCGCCGCAGCAGTTGCAGCCGCAGCAACCGACTCGCGAGCTAACCGAGCAGAAACAGGATTATATACCGGCTCAAGCCGCGCCGCATCAAACCGCGTCGCCTGAATCCGAGCCGACCACGCGCATCCTGCACGGCGAAGAACCGGCGACGCGCAGGCTCGGCGACGACTGAAACCGGCGCTCTTCTTTTCATTTTTGCGACACTCCGAAGGTAAATTATTATGCAGGAAAACAGGGAAAAATTCGACTTTCCGACTCGCGCTTATTCTTATCGACATTCCGCGCCCGGCGGGAAAGGCATGCTTGAAGCCGGCGCGCCGCCCGCGCTCGAAGCCGGGCGCATTTATCGCTTTGTCCTGGGCGTCGACGATTTTCCGAAACCCGTGCCGGAAGCCGAAATAGAAACGCTTTTGCAGGATTCTTTCGCCGGATTGCTGCTCAGGCGCGGCAAGTTTCCTTTGACCCTGCGCGAGCTTTTGACCGAGATTGACGCATTAAACAACGACGCCGGAGGGCTGCCGCAGCAGAAAATTTTTCTGGTCGCCGACGGCGGGCAGATTCAATGGACGCCGGAGACGGCAAGCGTAAACCGTTTGTTTCGTTTCGCCGTCGCCCGCTCTCGCAATGACGACGTGCGCCTGCTGGTCAGCGCCAGCACGGCGCTCGATTCCGCGACGAATTTTTTGCAGGTTCTGTCGTGGGACGCGGCAAACGAAGTTTACAGTTATTA
>DATHBC010000857.1:0-1715 GCA_035296345.1 Pyrinomonadaceae bacterium
CAGATGATGCAGCAGGCGAACGGCAAGGCGCGCATCAAGCGGCTGGTCGTTTATTTTCCGGGAATGCCGCAGCCGATTCCGCTCAGGATGCAGCAATTCGGCTCGAAAGAAGATTTAGCCGTCGGCACGATTGACCCGAACTCGGTTTCGCCCGATATTCCCGTGTTGCCGATTGATACGGCGTCCGACGCGGTCGCCATCGGCAAAACCGTCGTCACGATGGGTTACCCGAGCGGTCCCGACCGTCTTCTGGCGATGGTCGACGACGACGAGGCGCGGGCGATAAATTCGCGTTTCGGCAATTCCCGTCAGGCGCTTTTAAATTACCTGGCGCAGTCTCGAAAAATCGTGCCGCTGACGACGCAGGGCGCGATTACGGATTTGGATTCGCGCCGCGTCGTTCACGACGCCAAAACGGCGGAAGGCGGTTCCGGCGCGCCTCTTTTCGGTCAGAGCGGCAAGGTCATCGGCGTCAATTTCGGCGTTTTCACCGAAAACACGGCGGCGAATATGGCTGTCCCGATAAAATTCGCCGTCGAATTGCTCAAACGCGCCGGCTGGAAATCGCCCGAAGAAATCCAGGCTCAGCAAAATCAACCGACGCAGACGGCGAGCGCCGACACGAATACTTCGACGCAACCGAAACCGCAGTAAATCATTTCATAAAAATAATGAGGCGGCGAGGATTTGTCAATAACATTTCCTCGCCGCCTCCCGGCATTTGAGCGGCAAATTGCCGGTTTACTTACGGCAAAGCGTGAGCACGGCTGAATCGGTTCGTCGTTCGGGACTTTTTTAAAAATTCGTCGCCGATTCGGCAAGCATAATACTGCTCGCGCTTTGGTCTCGCTGGGCATAGAGGATTGTTTTCCCGTCCGCAGAGACGCTCAAACCCGGAAAAACTCCGAGCGGCGGTTTTTCCGCGCCGGCAATTTTGCTGCTCTGCCCGCTTGAAAAATCATGGAACCTGATTTGATACGGAGCGTTCGGAGCCGAAGCGACAAAGTAAATGCCTTTGGGCGAAATCGTCCAATATCGCCACGCGCCGGCTTCCGATAATTCGCGGACGGGCGATTCGTCGTCCGCTCCGCCGTCAACTGAAACGCGCCATAAACCGGCGATTCCGTTCGCTTTGGAGTAATAAATTTCCCTGCCGTCGGGCGAGGCGAAAGATTCAAATCCGCCGCGCCTGGTAATTTGAACCGCGTCACCGCCCGCGGCGGGCATTTTCCAGAAGTTTAACTCGCCCGTCCGGTTCGAGCAGAAATAAAGAAAACGCCCGTCGGCGCTCCAAGCCGGAAGATTATTGCGCGATTGCGAATCGGTCAGGCGACGCGGCATTCCGCCGCCGTCGGTCGCGATAACGAAAATATCGTTGGTATTTTCAAACTTGGCGTCATAGGCGACGAGTTTCCCGTCCGGCGAAAACCGAGGGCTTCCGGCGTTGCTTTTCGTGTCCGTTAATTGCCGCTGATTTTTACCGTCGGCGTCCGCCAGCCAGATTTCGTTGTCTCCCGTCCGGTCGGAAACAAAAACTATGCGCGAGCCGTCGGGCGAAAACGAAAGCGATATGCCGATTATCGGGCGAAAATGTCGGGTAAATTTCATCATTCGAGCTGTTGGTCAGGCGAATCGGCTCGCCCGTTCCGATGAGCTTGACGTAGATGTCGAGATTCTCGCCTTCGCCGCCGTTCCAGGCGAAAGCCATCTGCCTG
>DATHBC010000858.1:0-14104 GCA_035296345.1 Pyrinomonadaceae bacterium
TTCGCGCGTTTGAATAAATTCAATCTAGTTCGTAATTTGTAATTCGTAATTCGTAATTGTTTTTCCGGCGGGCAACGACTTCGGCGCGATTGGCTTCTTAGAATACTTGCAAAAATGTGCTAAACTTCACCTTCGCCGAACTCAAAAGCGAGACAGCCCGTTTAAGCATTTAGAAGTTGTAAAAGCCGATGTCACCCGAAAAATGGAAGCGCCTTGAAGAGATTTTCAATCAAGCCGTCGTGCTTCCGCCCGAAAAACGCGAAACTTTCCTCGACGAAGTCTGCCGGGGCGACCGCGAGCTGCGCGCGCAGGCTGATATTTTGCTGGATTCCGATTCCGAAGCCGAAGATTTTATCGAATCCTCGCCCTACGTCTCTTACCTGGAAAACGTCGTCAAGGAAAAAAACGGCGGCAACGGAAACGTCAGCTATAACGGCGACGACCTCGGCGGCGGCGGCGGCGACGATGCGTATATCGGCAAAAAAATCGGCGTTTACCGCATCACGAAGGAAATCGGGCGCGGCGGCATGGGCGCGGTTTATCTCGCCGTTCGCGACGACCGCGAGTTTCAGCAAAACGTCGCCATTAAATTAATCAAGCGCGGAATGGACAGCGACCAGGTGCTGCGCCGCTTTCGCAACGAGCGGCAAATCCTCGCCGCCCTGAATCACCCGAACATCGCGCGCCTTCTGGACGGCGGCACGACCGACGACGGCTTGCCGTATTTCGTCATGGAATATATCGAAGGCTTGCCGGTGACGCAGTACTGCGACAGCAATCGCCTGTCCGTGCGCGAGCGCCTGCGATTGTTTCAACAGGTTTGCGCGGCGGTTTATTACGCGCATCAAAACCTGATTATTCACCGCGACATCAAGCCTTCGAATATTCTGGTCACCGAAGACGGAGTGCCGAAGCTGCTCGATTTCGGCATCGCCAAGCTTTTAAATCCCGACCTTATTCACGAAACGCAGGAGCCGACGGCGACCGCCATGCGCATGATGACGCCGGAATACGCTTCGCCCGAACAAGTCGGCGGAAACTTCGTTTCGTCGGCGACCGACCAATACAGCCTCGGCGTTCTGCTTTACGAAGTCGTGACCGGGCATCGACCGTATTTGCTGGAAAACCGCTCGCCGCTGGAAATCGCCAAGGTCATCTGCGAAAAATCGCCCGCCGTGCCGAGCGCGGTTATCGAAAGCGACCGCCAACTGGTCAGCTCGAATAAATTTTCGCTCGAGCCGGTGACGGTCGAAACGGTTCTGCGCAATCGGCGGACGACCGCGGAAACTCTGAAAATCGAGTTGGAAAGCGGGCTTGACGCGATTCTTCTGCAATCGCTGCACAAGGAGCCCCACAGGCGTTACTCGTCCGTCGAAAAGCTTGCCGAAGACATCAAACGTTTTCTGAACGGGCAGCCGATAAAGGCGAAGCCGTCTTTCCCGGCGGCAGCGCATCAAACCGAATCGACCGACACCGGCGGCGGCGCGAAACAGAAAACGCTCGCCGTTTTGCCGTTCAAGCTGCTGAACATTATCGCCGGCGGCGGCAACGGCGCGCACGATACGGGCGACGAATTTCTGGGCATCGGGCTGGCGGACGCGCTGATTACGCGGCTCGGCAATATGCGGCGGTTTTCCGTGCGCCCGACGGGCACGGTTCTGCAATACGCCAACGCCGAGGAAGATTCGCTGACCATCGGAAAACGGCTCGGCGTCGCCTACGTTCTGGACGGGCGAATCCTGAAAGTCCGCGATAAAATCCGCGTCACGGTGCAGCTCATCAGCATCCGCGACGGCGCATCCATCTGGGCGGAACAATTCGACGAAAACGTCGCCGACGTGCTTGCCTTGCAGGATTCGCTTTCCACGAAAGTCGCCGCCGCTTTGATTCCGCAGATTTCGACCGAAGAGCTCGAACAAATCGCCTTTGTCGGCACGAAAGACGAAGCCGCGCACGAGAAATATCTGCGCGGACGCTATTGCTGGCACAAATTTACGGAAGAATCGCTCGCCAAGGCAATCGTTTATTTTTACGAGGCAATCGCGCTCGACCCCAATTACGCGCGCGCCTATTCGGGCGTCGCCGATTATCACACGTGGCTCGGCATCGTCGGCGTTCTGCCGCCGAAGGAATGTTTCGGCGCGGCGCGCCAGGCGGCGGAAAAGGCGGTCGAGCTCGACCCGCTTTTAGCCGAAGCGCACGCGTCGCTGGCGTTTTCCAGGTGGGCTTTCAACTGGGATTTTGCCGAAGGCGAGAGGCTTTTCCGGCACGCGCTCGAACTGAACCCGAATTATTTTCAAACGCACGAATGGCTCGCGCTTTTCTACAGCTCTTTGGGGCGTTACGAAGAAGCCTTAAACGAAATCAATCTCGCGCAGCGTCTGAACCCGATTTCCGCTTCGATTCCGATTATCGCCTCGCAGATTCTTTTTAAAGCGCGCCGTTTCGAGGAATCTCTGGCGCAGAATAATCGCGCGATTCAGCTCGAGCCGTCGAACAGTCACATTCTGCAAAGCTACGGCTGGATTCTGCCGGAGCTGGCGCGCGCGGGCGAAGCCGTCGAGCTGTGCCGCCGCGCCGTCGATATTTCCGAGCGCACGCCTTCGACGCTCGCCGCGCTCGGCTACGCTCTGGCGCGCGACGGCAGCCGCGAAGAAGCCGAACGGGTTCTGCGCGAAATGCTCGAAGCGCGCGTTAATCGCTACGTTTCGCACTTTTACGAGGCGCTCGCGCAGGCGGCTCTGGGAAATAAAAAAGAAGCGCTGCGCAGCCTTAAACAAGCCGAAAAGGACAAGGATTATCGAATGTTCTGGCTCGAAACCGACGCGCGTTTCGACTCGCTTCGCGGCGAAAAGGAATTTCAGGAAATCGTTCAATCCTTAGCAAAACTGAAAACGGTCGAGCCGATTGTCGCGCATTTCACTTTCGAAAAAAGCGTCGAGGCGACCGACACCGACGGCGCGATACATAAAACCGAGGTCACGAAAAGATTCGCCGAAGCTTTTCAGAACGGCGAAACTCGCAAAAGCGAATCTCTCGCCGCCGCCGCCGCCGGACGCGAAGTCGCCGCCGAAAAATCGCGCGGCGGGTTTAGCTGGAAACCAATCGGCGCGGCGCTTGCCGTTTTGCTGCTCGCGGTCGGCGCGGCTTTGGGATTTTCGTATTATAAATACGGCAACTGGACTTTTTCCGCGCCGACCGCGACGACCGGCACGGGCGAAGCGCCAACCTTTATTCCCGGCAAAGTCATGCCGCTCACTAAGACGGCGGCGGTCGAGAAAAACCCGAAGCTTTCGCCCGATAAATCCGAGGTTTTGTTCATCAGCAACCGCGAGGGCAACAGCGAGATTTACGTGATGAATTTCGACGGCTCGCGCCTGCGCCGCATCACGAACAACAAAACCGAGGAAACCAGCGCCAACTGGTCGCCCGACGGCAAACGCATCGTCTACGAGAGCTATTCGCAAATCGGCGTCGAGAGCGACATCTGGATAATGGACGCCGACGGCTCGAACCAGCAGAACCTGACGAATTTTCCCGGGTTGGACATGCGCCCGATTTTCTCGCCCGACGGGTCGCGCATTGCGTTCGGCAGCAACCGCAGCCTCAACGACCGGCGCGAGGCGAACATCTGGGTGATGAACGCCGACGGCAGCAACCTGAAACAACTGACCGACAACACGGCGTTCGAGTCCGACCCGAACTGGTCGCCCGACGGCAAAAAAATCGCTTATACAAAGGCGATGACCGGCAGCGTTTTCGACATCTGGATGATGAACGCCGACGGCTCGGAGCAGACGAACGTCAGCAGCACGGATAAAGCGGACGAAGCTCTGCCGGTTTTCTCGCCCGACGGCAAGCGATTCGTCTATTCGACCAATTTTGAAAGTCTCAGCCCGCGCTACGATTTGTGGGTCATGACGACCGACGGCGAAAATCGCCAGCGCGTGACGATAAATCCGGCGAACGATTTGGAAGCCGTCTGGCTCTCGGACACGAAGCTCGTTTTCCAGAGCAACCGCGAGACGAATTATAAAATTTATCAGACCGATTTGAGCGACACGGAAGTTCCGGCTGACAAGCGCCCGAAACCGCTCAATTCGATTGCGATTCTGCCGTTTAATCTGGTGAATTCGACCCCGGCGGACGAGCACCTGAGTCTCGGCATCGCCGAAGCGATTACCTCGCGCCTCGGTCAAATCAAACAATTATCCGTCCGCCCCGTCACGGCGAGCAGCAAGAAACCCGCCTCCGCCGAAGAAGCCGTCAACATCGGGCGCGATTTGGCGGTCAATTACGTTCTGTTCACGCAGCTTGAGAAAAACGACCAAAATTTTCAGGTCACAGCCGCCCTGCAAAACACGGAAAAAGGCGAAGCCGTCTGGTCGGAAAAATTCTCCGTCCACGAAAACGAGCTTTCGCAATTGCAGAATCTGATTGCCGAGCGCGTGGTGCAGAACCTGAGCCTCGAACTGAGCCTGAACGAGCGCGAGACGCTGAACCGGAAAACCACGACCAGCGAGGAAGCTTATCAATTTTATCTCGCCGGGCGTTACAACGTGAGCAAACGCAAAACCGAAAATTTCAAAATCGCGGTGGTTAATTTCGAGCAGGCAATCGCGCTCGACCCGAAATTTGCGCAAGCCTTTGCCGGGCTGGCTGACGCCTACGCGCTGATGAATCTTTACCCGCCCGCGCCGCCGGACGGTTATCGAAAGGCGCGCGAAAACGCCGAAAAAGCTTTGAGCCTGGATGACCGTTCAGCCGAAGCCAGCGCCACCATCGGGCTCGTGGAGTTTTACGGCGAGCGCCGCTTTACGGAATCGGAAAAATATCTGCGCCGCGCCGTCGAATTGAATCCGAGCTACGCGCAGGCGCGTCACTGGCTGGCGCTGGTTTTAAGCGCGGGCGGAAAATCCGACGAAGCTTTGCGCCAAATCGAAATCGCCGAACGCCTCGACCCGCAATCGCTTTTCGCCGTCGCCGCGCACGGCAACATTCTGCTCTACGCGCGCCAGTATTCGCTCGCCGCCGAGCAGTACCGCAAAATCCTGCGCCGCGACGCCGGGTTTATCAACGCTTATATGGGCTTGCGCCGCGCGCTCGAGCTTCAGGGCGAGACGGACGAGGCGTTGAACGTGCTCGGTCAGGAGCGAATCTATCACGCGGGCAGCAACGAATTTCATCTGCGCCTGAGCCTGGCGGAAACCTACGCGGCGGGAGGCAAAAAAGTCGAAGCCGAAAAAGCGCTCGCCGAAGCCTTTTCGCTGCCCGACGCCGCCAGGCTGCAAAAAAATTCGGCGTATCATATCTCGACCGTTTACGCTCTGCTCGGCAACGCGAGTGAAACCTTAAAATGGCTGCGCGCCGCCGAAAGCGAAAAACGCAACGAGATAAACTTCATCGCCGTCAGCCCGTTTTTCGACAACGTTCGCGAAAACGCGCAGTTCAAGGAATTCCGCCAGCGGGCTCTGCCTTCCGGTTAATTTTCAACACAAAGACACAGGGAACACAAAGAGAAATAGTTTGCGCATAAAGCAGCCTTTGCGGCTCGATAAGAAACGAATTTGAGATTTCAAATCTGGAATCCAAATTTGAAATCTCAAATTTGAAATTTCAATTCCGTATTGCGGGCAAAGCCCGCTCGTCGGCGGATAAATTTTCTTTCTTTGCGTTCTTTGGGCGTTTGTGTTGAAAACTTCTTCTAATCGCGCGCGGGCAAAGTAAAGCATATTTTGCGGAGATAACCGTTTTCTGCAAATAAATACTTTACTTTGCCCGTTGCTGCTGCCTTACGACGCAAGCCGCTCTGCTGGTCGTCGCGGGCGGTTTCGAGCGTGATAAAACCGCGCGACTGGTGCGGCGCGTCGGCTGGCAGCGCGCTTTTCGGAAAATACGCGCGATTCTGGATTCGCCCGTGTTTTCCGAATCTTTTCAATGTGCTTTACGCTTTAGCTGCGTCATCTCTTGTCTTCAGAAAAGAGATGATGAAAAGCACTCCTAAAATTCCATCGATAATGCCCGCGCCGAGCATCATCAGATGCAGGCGACCCTGCAAAAACAAAACGACGGCGGCGACGGTGAAGCTGAATTTTTCAAATATCGCCGCGACCGGCATCAGCGGGCGATAACGCAAAGGATTTTGCGAAATCAGCAAAAATACGATTTGCCACGCCAGCGCGACGCCGATAAAACCGTAGTAATATTCCGCGTGCGTGATGGCTGGCGGGAAATCCCGACCGTTTTTCGCTTCGAGAAAATACTGCGGCGCGAGCGCCAGCAAGCCGTAAATTCCCGCAATCAGAAACGTGTATCTGGCAAATTTCATTTCTCTTTGGAAAAAGGCGCGCCGCGCGTGAAACCGGACGCGCCTTTAAATTAAAATCCGAATTCGACGCCTTCTTCAGTAAAATGAATTTCATTCAGCGAGCGATTGAAAAACTGCGACAAAATCGTTCTCGCCAGGTGCTTGCCTTTGGCGATGGTTTCGGCGTCGCCTTTTTCCGTGCCTTCGCGGTAGAGCATCGTCGCCAAGCCGCCGGTAATGACGAAGGCTTCATACATTTTCTGTTTCTCGGCGTCCGTCATTTTCTTGAAATTTTCGCTTGAAGCCAGGAGCGCGTTGATGTCCTGCAAAAGGGCTTCGGTCTGTTTTTCCGAAAGGTCGCGCTGCCCGTCCAGCAAAACCGAGCGGCTCATGACGAGCGCGAAAGTCGCCGCGCCCGCCACGTTGTTTTTGACGCGCGTTTCGCTTTTGGCGGCGAGCATTTCCTCGTAGTTTTTCAGCAGCTCGCGCGAAACTTTTATAAAAGTCTGCCGGTCTTCCGGTTTGGCGTCCTTGAGCGATTCGGCGAAAATCGCGGGCATAATGGTCGCCGGATTCGATTTAAACGAAGTTTCCGTCAGCGGCGCGCGGCGCAGGATATTTTCCGCCTGCGCGGTTTGCGTGGTCGTTGTTTGATTTCCTTCGGCAGCAGGTCTGCGCCTGCCTTCCATCGCGTCGGCAAGCTGCGTTTTGCCCGCCGCGCGGATTCGCGCCGTTTCCCAGCGTTTCTGGAAAAGCTGGTTCATGCCGCTGTTGACCCAGATGTTGCTGCTGTAATTGTAGTTAAATTGCGCGCTTGCCGATTCGGGCGCGGCGGCAAACGTTAAAACCGTAAAAATGAAGGCGAAAAGATAAATTGTTTTTTTCATCGCGGGCGCTCCCTTTTTTATTTAAGTATTTCTCAGGTTTAAATTATTTGAGTTCGGCGATTTCCTTGTAGCCGTAGCTTTCATAGAGCATCCATTTGCCGCTCAAAAGCTTCTGCACGTTGGCGACGATGTGGTCTTCCGCCCACCGTTTCGGAAATTCCGCGTCGTAATCGCCGCTGCTGACGGCTTTCGCGTATTTCACGTAATCGGCGACCTGCGAGTCGTCGTCAACCAGAATCAACTGCGCTTTCGGCTCCGCCTCGTGCAGTTTCTGCGCCGTTTCAATCAACTGCTCGCGGCTCAGATTAGCCGGGATTTTGTAGTATATAAATTCCAGACCGCGCAGGCTGTAGCTGTCGAGGCGCTCGGTCTCGCCGCCGTTTTCCGTCACGCGGGTTTGAGTTTGATTTTTCGAGTCGGGTTTGGCTTCCGAGCGATTGCACGCCAGGCTGATACCTAAAAGTAAAATTAAGACGAGTAAAATATTAAGATTGTTTTTCATCGGGCTTGTTTCTCCTGTAAAAAATGTCGGTCACCAGTTAAAGCGGAAACCGAACGGGAAAAGTATCAAGGCGGCGAAAGGATAAGGGATAAGGGATAAAGGGCAAGAAAAGTTTTGAGCGTTAAGCTTTGAGTTTTGAATGATTTCTATTAATTCAAAACTCAAAGCCTAACGCTCAAAACTTTCCTGACCCTTATCCCTTATCCCTTATCCTTTATCCTTTATTTCGCGCTCATATTTTCGGCGTATTTGCCGACGACCGGAAGCCTGTAAAATTCGCCTTTATACGCTTTGACCAGGCACATAATCCAGACGCCGACAATGGCGACCGCCAGAATCATCCAGACGAGCAGGGAAACGAGCGAAATTACGATTCCCAAGTAAGGCGAAATCGCGCCGCCGACCATCATTAAAACGCCGATGACGATGCTTAAAATAATGGATAAGGCGAAAATGCCGAGACCGAAAAACAGCGATTGCCAGGCGTGAAAACGCACCATGCGGTTCTGCTTTTCGGTGGCGATAACCAGAATGCTGGTGACCGGAACCCAGAGATAACTGACCAGCGCCGCCGCGTTGGGCGAAAGCCCGAAGCTCGACTGGGCGTTGATTGAATTCGGATTGTTTGCAGTAGCTTGATATGACATAGAAATTCCTTTGTTGATGAATGGATTTAAATTTTGTTCTGCTTGTTAAGGCGAAGAATTTCGGGGAAAAGTATCAGGCGGAAAAAGTTTTGCGGAAAAAAGAAAAACTCGCCGGAACGAATCGAATGAGAAACGTTCCGGCGAGTTTTGCGGGCGATTCGAGATTGCCGGTTTTTTTACCTCACGGCGGTTTTCCACGTCGCCAGAATCGCTTCCAGCTCGCGGTCGGAAGTGTTTTCCAGCTTCAGCTTCCACGTTCCGGCGGTCGTCGGTTTGTCGAAAAATATCGAGCGGAACCACGAATTGGCTTCCGGGGTTTCGGTCAGATTTTTGCCGACGATAACGCCTTTGTCGTTGAAAAGCGTCGCGGAAACCTGCGCGTCAGCCATAAACGTCAGACCGAAATTATTCGCCGCTTGGACCGGAATATCGATTTCGACGGATTGCTTTGGCGCAAGCTTGACGGCTTTGGCAAAATCCGGTTTGAAAGCATTTTCGTCAACTCCCGCAATGCCGGTCAAAGCCCTGGGCTGGCTGTATGAAGCGTTCATGAAATTCGCGCCCGATTCGTTTTGTCCGTTCTGCTGCCCGCTTCCTTTCGGAAGCTGCGGCATTTCCGGCTTATGGTCGCCGTAGGGACCGATTGCCAGGCGCGGCTTGACGAAATCCGTAAAGTCTTTCGTGCCGGTCAAATCCGTGTGCAGGCTCTTCGACTCGGCGTTGTCCCTGACAGTCCATTTCGCCGAAGAAAGGGTCACCACGCCGTCGTTCCATTCCGGCGCGTAACAAATCGTCGGCAGAGCCTTGCCGGCGAGCGCCGAGAATTTTACGCCCTTGCGGTTGGTGATGATGCCGTTAAACCCTTCGACGTAATTCTGCCGCAGCTCCCGAACGGCTTCGACGCGTCTGCCGGTCATAAAGAACGCGGTGTCCATCAAATCGGCGCACGGGCTGCCCATGTTCGGCGTGCCGAGCATAATCAGGTGGGTGACCGTCGGGCGATATTCCTGCTTGTCTTCCTTCATCAGGTGATGGATGTAGTAGCGCGAAATCAGCCCGCCCATCGAGTGAGCGACAATATCGACGTGCCACGCATTGCGGTCTTCCTGCGCGTATCTGACGTATTTTGCCAGTTGAACCGCATTTTGAGCGATTGTATTCGTCGGGTCGGTCGAAAGAAACTCGCCGCCCGTGTTCAATTTACCCTTTTCCGGCTTTTCGCCGACCGGAAACGCTTTCCAGTCGTAGCTGTGCGAAGTGGTCAGAATGTTCTGCCAGGGCTTCCAGGCTTTCGCCCAATCGCTCCACAGTCCGTGAACCAGAACGACGGGCTTCGGCGCGATTTTCAGATTTTTGGTTATCTGGTCGGCGGGCTCCTTGTTGTTTTCCCAGACTTCCGCCTTGATGCGCTGGACGAGACGCGGGCGACCGTCGTCGAACCACGCCCAGCCGCTGCTGTCCCAGAGCATCTCGACCTCGCGGTCTTCGTTCGGTTCGAGCCGGACGGAAATTTTCTCCCTCGAAAAGGGCAGGTCGTCCTGCGCGCCGTCCCACTTGTCGCCCTTGAAGGTTCCCATAAAATAAACGTCGGCAAATTTCGTTTCGCCCGAAGTATTTAAAACCCGCGCCTTGAGCTTGACCCAGTTGCCGTCGGTGGTTCCTCTTTGTTCCTGGATTTCCTGCCACGCGTTCCAGGTCGGGAACTTCATGTCCTCGAATTTCAAATCAATCAATTGGAGCGGACCGCCGCAGCGGCGCAGATTCCAGGTGATTTTTTCCACCACGCCCCCGAAGTTATGCACGTACGTGCCGGAAAGATTATTCGGCTCTTTCGGGTCGACGCGGTCTTTGCCGTCGCTCGTCAGCGAATTTCCTTCGATGCCGACATCGGTCGGCTGCATCGTCAGATTTTTGCCTTCCTTCGGAACGCACTGCCCGCTGTAAGTCGCTCTTTCCTCGCCCGTCAATTTTCCCTTAATCGGCGGCAGAGCGACGCTGACCGTGTAAGTGCCGTCCGCGTTGACGCCGACGTTGACGTTCGCCGAAGCGGTGTCCGAGCCGGATACCACGGTTTTCGAAAAAGTTTCGCCGTGCATTTCCCGCCACGTCTTACCGCGGTCGCACGAATTTTTTTCGACCGCCGAAACTTTGTCGGTAGACGTCATCGTGTTGTCGATGCGGGCGCGCCCGATGCTCGAGCCGTTCTTTTCGGGGACTTCGAGGACGGTGACCTGCGCGTTGTAATCATACTTCATCTCCCAGTTGCGCGTGTCCTCGCCGCGCGCCGAAACGCGCGGAGTAGTTTTGTTGAGGGTGTTCGTCTGCGTGCGCGTATAAGTAATCGAGCCTGTCCATCCGCCCGTACATTTCGGCGCGGATTTGCCCGGCTGATTGCTCGAAGCCTTTTGATTCGAAGCGCGCCGCGTCTGCGCCGCAACGCCGAGCGGGTTTCCGCTGAAAATGCTCGCGCACAAAACGATTAAGAATAATTTTTTGAAAAGTCCGTTCGATACTTGTTTTTGCATAATTCCCTCTGAAAACCGGCTCGCCCGGTCAGCGGCGGTAAATTTTATTTCTAAACTGTATGGCGTAAAACGGCGGCAAAAGGTATCAGGCGACGGCGAGGAATTTTCCCCGCGCGCCGCCTGATTTTTATCGCCGGAAAATCGAGCGATAAATTTGCGCTACCTCACGTCACGGGTTATTCGCGCCAGCCATCACGCGCAGGTCGTAGTCGATGTTTCTGCGCTGCGGGTTGTGGAAAGTCACGCGAATCATAATCGTCTGATTCGGTCGCCACGATTCGCCGTTCGTGTTTGCCGTCACGTATTGGCTGCCGAGCGGCGCGGCGCACGTCGTCCGGCGCGGGTCTGAGCTTTGCGCGACCTGAACGCCGTTGGTCAGATTATCGAAGACGAAATAAGCCTTCGGGTGCAGATTCTGATTCGACGTGTTGCGCGCCATAATAATCTGCTCGTATTCGCCCGTGCGCGGATTGCGAACCGCCGGAAGCAGCCGGACAGTGACGCTCGAAGTAACTTCCGAAGCGCAAGCCGGAGCCGCGCCGACCAGAACGTCGGCGAAATTCGTGTTGTCGCTTTCGTTCCGGTCAAGCTCGCTTCCGTGAGCCGTCGAAGTGAAAAGCATATTGCCCGCAACATTCGGACGAACGCCAATCGTGATAACGGTCGATTGGTGCGGCGCGAGCGCTCCGACCTGGCATTCGAGGGTCGTGTTGCCGTTGACGAGTTGGCAGCCGCCCGGCGCGTTTGCCGAAATATAGTCGGCGCGGTTGGTTTCGCCGGCGACCAGAGCCGTGCTCGAAACTTTCACGTCGTTTGCCGCCGCGTCGCCGTTGTTGCGCACGCTGACGGTGAAAGTTACCGTTCCGCCGACGTTTACATTCTGCGCCGAGGCGTTGAGCCGCACGTTCAAATCGGGCGCGGCTGCCGGCGTCGGCGTCGGCGTCGCGGTCGGTGTTGCCGTCGGCGTCACGGTCGGCGTCGGCGTCGGGCTGGCGGCGGTCGGCAGCCAATCCGGGTTGTCGCCTTCAACGTTCAAAGCCGTCGCGTTCGTGCCGTCGGCTTTCATAATCATCAAGCCGACTTGATAGCGGCGGAAAACGATTTGCGAGCCGTCCGGCGAATAATCCGGGTCGGATTCGGCTTCCGGCGAAGCGGTGATGTTCGTCATCGCGCCGCTGCCGTCGATTTTGACCTCGTAGATGTCGCTCCAGCGAGCAACCAGAACATTCTCGCCGTCCGGAGAAACCGACGCCTGATTGCGATTAAAGCCGCCGGTAAAGGTCAGGCGAACCGGCGCGGAGCCGTCGATGCCGGCGATGTAATAATCGTCCGTCGAAGAGCCGGTCCCGGTAAGAGTCGTGCCGAGAAAAACGATTTTCGTGCCGTCGGGCGAAAACACGGGCGCGTGCTCTCTGAGGAAATCGCCCGCGAAAACGACGCGCTGCTGGTTTGAGCCGTCGGCGTTTATGGTGTAAATGTGCGGGTTGCCTTCGTGGTCGCTGACGAAAATGATTTTCGCGCCGTCGGGCGAAAAGGCTGGCGAGTAGCTGCGCCCGTTTTGCGTCAATTGCGTTTGATTTTCGCCGTTTGCGCCCATCACAAAGATTTCGGAGCTGTATTCGACGCCGTAAGCGTAAGCGATTTTCGTTCCGTCCGGCGACCAGACCGGGTCGGCTCCGTCGGCGAGCAGCGTGTCAGCCGAGCCGTCGGCGTTTGCGACGCGCACCTGATTGTCGCGGTCAAACGCGATGCGCGCGGTGATTTGGCTCTGCATCCGCGCGCTTTGCGGCGCAAGCAGAGCGGACGCGGCGGCTAAAGCGACGAGCAGCGCGAGCGCCAGGCTCGCGCGAATTTGTCGAAAATTAAAAGATGTAATCATTACGGTTTCTCCTGTCGATATATAAATAAAAATGAATTTTTGTAACGCCCGTGGCGCGTTCTGTTTTCTAGTGCGCGCGGCGGGGAAAAAAAGTATCAGGCGAACGCAATAATTTCCCGGAAAAATTGTCGCTTCCCGTTAATTTCGCTATACTTTCGACAATCTTCTAAATAAAAAAAGATGTCGCCCAGACAACAAAAAATCGAAAAAGTCTTTCAAGCCGCGTTGACGATGGACGAGCCGGAGCGCACCGTTTTTCTGTCGGAGACCTGCGCCGGCGATGCGGAGATGCGCGAGGAAGTGGAAAAACTTTTGACGGGCGAGCTGCCGGAAAATACGCTCGCGGGCGAGACCGCAGCGGCGGCGGCGGCGGAAGACCGCGAGCTGAACGCGATGATTGGGCGGCAAATCGGCGTTTATCGCCTGGTGCGCGAAATCGGGCGCGGCGGCATGGGCGCGGTTTATCTGGCGGAAAGAAGCGACGGCGCTTTCGACCAGAAAGTCGCCGTCAAGCTTATCAAGCGCGGGATGGACACGGATTTGGTCGTGCGCCGTTTCCGCAACGAGCGGCAGATTCTCGCCACGCTGAATCATCCGAACATCACGCGCCTTCTGGACGGCGGCTCGACCGCCAAAGGCTTGCCGTATTTCGTCATGGAATACGTCCAGGGCGAGCAGCTTTACGTTTATTGCGACAAGCGCCGCCTGAGCATTAATGAAAGGCTGCGGATTTTTCAAAAAATCTGCGCGGCGATTGAAGAAGCGCACCGCCACAAGATTATTCACCGCGACCTGAAGCCGTCGAATATTCTGGTCAGGGCGGACGGCGAGCCGAAGCTGCTGGATTTCGGCATCGCCAAGCTGCTCGACCCGGATTTCGGCGCGACCGTGATGGAGCCGACCGCCACGCACCTGCGGATGATGACGCCGCAATACGCTTCGCCCGAACAAATCTCCGGCGAGACGGTCACGACCGCCTCCGACATTTACAGCCTCGGCGTTTTGCTTTACGAGCTTTTGACCGGACACCGCCCGTACCGGGTCAAAAGCCGCGCGCCGTATGAAATCGCCCGCGCCGTCCGCGAAGAAGAACCGACCAGACCGAGCGAAAGCCTGACGCTCGAAGACAATCTGGCGCGCTCGGACACGGAGAAAAACGAAAAACCGACGCTCGACCGGATTTTCGCCTCGCGCGGCGCGCCCCTTGAAATCTTGCGGCGCGAGCTGTCGGGCAACCTCGACCGAATCGTTTTGAAAACGCTGCGCAAAAACGCCGCCGAGCGTTATCGGTCAGCCGCCGAATTGAGCGAGGACATCGCCAATTGTCTGGAAAAACGCCCGGTTAAAGCGCAGGATT
>DATHBC010000859.1:0-2444 GCA_035296345.1 Pyrinomonadaceae bacterium
AACGCTCTGCTGCTCGCGGCTGATGAGAAACGAGCGCGCGGCGCATTCGTTCGGGCGATAAAGCGCGTAGTGAGAAAACTTTTCCAAATCGAAATTCGCGCCCAGCTCGCGGTTGATGCGGCGCAGCAGGTTCAGATTAAACGCGGCGGTGACGCCCTGCGCGTCGTCGTATGCGCGCAGAATTACGCGCGGGTCTTTCTGTAAGTCGAAGCCGATAAACAGCGAGTCGTTTTCATTCATCACGCGGCGCAGGCGGCAGAAAAAATCTTCGGCTTCGGTTTTGCTGAAGTTTCCGATGTTCGAGCCCAGAAACAAAATGACTTTCGGGCGCGCGGAGGCGGTTTTTAAGGTTTCCAGAATGGAAAAATAGTCGCCGGTTTTCGCGTCCGTCGAAAGACCGGGAAACTCGGCTTTGAATTTTGCCGCAAGCGAATCCAGAGCTTCCGCCGAAATATCAATCGGCGAATACGTAAAATTCACATTCTGCCGCAAAAAATAATCGACCAGCACGGCGGTTTTCGTGCCGTCGCCCGCGCCGAGCTCGATTAAATCGAACGAATCGCCGCCGGACGCCGACGCGAACGCCTCGAAAATTTCCGGCGCGCGCGTCGAAAAAATCTCGAATTCCGCCCGCGTCAGGTAATATTCCGGCAGCTTCATAATTTCCTGAAACAGCCTGGAGCCTTCATCGTCATAGAAATATTTCGACGATAGAAACTTAGGCGCGGCGGATAATCCGCGCCGCACGTCTTCGGCAAAAACGGTCGTTCGGGTTTGGATTGAACTTTGCATAAGTGTGATTCAAACAGGATAGACAGGATGGACAGGATAAATTGTTTTTCAAATCAACATTCGAGTTTTGTTCAGAACTTTTGAAAAAAAGTTTTTATCCTGTCCATCCTGTCTATCCTGTTAAATTTCTATTGAGCCAGTCGAATGCCCGTAAACTGCCAGCGCAGGTGCGGGTGGAAAAAATTTCGGTAAGTCGGGCGGCTGTGACCCGCCGGCGTGGCGACGCTCGCGCCGCGCAGAATCATCTGGTTTATCATAAATTTACCGTTGTATTCGCCGAGCGCGCCCGCCGCTTTTTTGAAATTCGGATACGGCAGATAAGCCGAGTTTGTCCATTCCCAGCGCCAGCCCCAGCGGAATTTCGCGTTTGCCGCTTCCCATTCAAACTCGGTCGGCAGCCGCAAGCCTCGCCACTCGGCAAACGCCGCCGCTTCGTAAAACGAAACGTGACAGAGCGGGCTTTCCGGCAAGACCCGCCGCAAGCCGCTCAGGGTAAACTGGAACCATTCACCGCCGGTCTCGTGCCAGTAAAGCGGAGAATTTATTTCGTTTTCCCGTATCCAATCCCAGCCTTCCGAGTGCCATAAATTAAAATTCCGGTAACCGCCGTCCGCGATAAATTCCAGAAATTCGCCGTTTGTAACGAGGTTTTCGGCGATGGAAAAATCGTTCAGATAAACCTTGTGGCGACCGAGCTCGTTGTCGAAACAGAAACCGCCGCCGTTGTAGCCGACGTCGTAAATTCCATTATTTATTTCGATAAACTCAGCCGTTTCGGATGCGGCGATTGCGCCTTTTTCTTCCACGACGTTTTCGGCGTCGTAAACGGGAAAAAGCGGATTGCAGGCAAAGATGTATTTCAAATCGGCGAGCAAAAGCTCCTGGTGCTGCTGCTCGTGGTTTACGCCGAGAATTACCAAATCGGAAACTTCTTTCGGCAAATCGTTCTGGAAAAGTTTCTGCATTTGCTCGTCGACGTATTTTCGATAAGCGAAAACGTCCTTAACTGTCGGGCGCGCCAAATCGCCGCGTTTGTGGCGCAGGGTGCTCGTGCCGACCGAGTTGTAATAACTATTGAAAAAGTATGCGAAGCTTTCGTCGAAAACGCGGTATCCGGGAACGAATTTTTTCAAAATCATTTCCTCGAAAAACCAGGTCGTGTGCGCGATGTTCCACTTCGGCGGCGAAACGTCCGCGACCGGCTGCGGAAGGTAATCTTCCGTTTCGAGCGGCTCGCACAGCTTTTCCGTATGGCGGCGCACGCTGGCGTAAAGCTCGGCGGGATTGAGAGCTTCGGATTTTTTGAGATTTGTGCCTTGCATGGATTAATTATAAATCAGAAACCCGGCGAGGATGAGTTAATTTTCTTGGAATTTAAAAAATTCTCGGTTGAATATTGCGCCTGAGGCGGATTTTATTCCGCCGGTTTTGAAAGTTTCTGCAAAGCTTCGCGGGCGATTTCGGCGAGATAATAATCTTCGCTGTTTGAATTAGCCTGCAAAACGGGAATTGCCGCAGCGTCGCCGATTGCGCCGAGCGCGAAAGCCGATTCGCGTTTTATGTCATTAGCTTCTCTCGGATTTTGCAGCGTTTCGATTAACACATTGATTGCCGGGCGAAA
Source organism: Pyrinomonadaceae bacterium (assembly GCA_035296345.1). Classification (GTDB taxonomy): domain Bacteria; phylum Acidobacteriota; class Blastocatellia; order Pyrinomonadales; family Pyrinomonadaceae; genus JALZHR01. The sequence continues at coordinate 2,414 of DATHBC010000859.1, forward strand.
CACAGGAAAATTTTCAACCAATTTCGGATAT
>DATHBC010000860.1:0-4664 GCA_035296345.1 Pyrinomonadaceae bacterium
CGAGAGCGTAAAGAGCGACGACGTTCTTGGCGTCGCCGTGAAGAACTCTTTCATAAATCGGAGCGGCGGTGCGGTAATCCCTGAGCTCAAAATAATTGTTGCCGAGACGAACCGCCACGCCGGTTGATTTCGGATTTTCCGCCGCGGCTTTTTTGTAATACGGCAGGGAAGTCCGGTATTCGGCGCGGTTAAAATAAATATTGCCCAGCGCGAAATTCGCTTCTGCGTCGTCGGGGTTCAGGCGCACAGCCTCTTTGTATTTTTCGGTCGCCGACGGCTCGCGAAACATCAATTCGTAAACCGCGCCCAATTCCCGGTGCGCGTCGGCGAGCGTCTCATCCAGCGCGAGGGCTTTTTTCAGCGCGGTTTCCGCTTCATTCAGGCGGTTTATATTCCGGTAATAAGCGCCGAGACCGAGATGAGCTTTCGCGTAATTCGACTCCAGACGCAGCGCCCGTTCAAAAGATTCAATCGCGCCGGTGAAATTTTTTAGCGAGAGCCGCGTCCAGCCCAGCTCAAAATGCGCCGCGGCGCTGTTTGGCTGCATATAGACGGCTAGCTCAAATACATTCGCAGCGTTCTTTGGCTCCCAGGATTTATTCAGCGCCTGACCGAGCGCCATAACGGCTTCGAAATAATCAGGTTTGACTCTGGTCGCCGTGCTGTAAGCCTCGATTGCCGCCGGATATTTTTTTAAATGGAAATAGCAATTGCCCAGATAAAAATAAGCTTCGTGGAGCTTCCGGTCGAGCCGGACGGCAAGCTGAAAGCTCGAAATCGCCGCTTCATAATTTTTCTTCCGGTAATTTTCCAATCCGAGGTTGAAAGTCTCTCCGGCAGTTTGAGCGGAGACGCAAACCGAGCAGCAGATGAGCAAAGCGGCGACGATTAAAAGCCTGAATTTCACGGTCATTTATTTTTCCTTCCGGCAGAAAAAGGAAGATTTGAAACGACGCAGCAACACAGAAGAACACAGATTTTGCAGAAAAATAATCTGTGAAAATTCGTGCTGCTCCGTTGTTTCAACGTCTCTGCATTAAAATTTACCTCTTCGCAGCAATCGGCAGAACGATGCTCGAAGCGTTTGCGCCGCCGCGATAGACGCGCTCGGTCGCCTTCTGAAAATCGGCGTTCGTTCCCAGCTTGTAGTTCGGCATAAATTTCTGCGGATTGCGCGCGACGAGCGGAAACCACGTGCTTTGAATCTGCACCATGATGCGGTGACCTTTTTTGAAAGTGTGCGCCACGCCCGGCATCACGAACGCCAGCCGCGCCGGTGTGTTCGGCGTTAAAGGCTCGGGATTTTCGAAGCTGTTGCGAAAGCGCGCGGGCATCGGCTCGCCGCGCAGCAGCATTTGATAGCCGCCCGGCTGAAAAACGCTCGAAGCGAAGCCTTCCGGCGGTTTGACTCTTTCCGGCTGCCCGTTCGGCAGCTTGCCGCCGGTGGTCGGAAAATTATAATCGTCCGGGAAAACGTCGATTAATTTGACGACGAAATCCGAATCCGTGCCGCTCGAAGAAACGAAAAGCTGCGGCTTGATGTCGCCCGCGACCGTGATGTCTTCGGTCAGAGGCTCGGTCTGATAAACCAGAACGTCCGGGCGCGTCGAAGCAAATCGCTGGTCTTCGGTCATAAAATCGCGCGGGTAATTCAGAGCGATTTTCTGAGTGTACGGAACCGGATTCCACGGGTCGCTGACGTATTCGTCGAAAGCGTCGTCGCCGTCCGCCGTTTTCTGAAATGAAAGCCTGCCGTTTGCCGCCAGGTAAAGCTCGGTTTCGCGCGCGCCGTTCGGGTTATAGGCATCGAAGGCGCGCCATTCGTGCGAGCCGGTGTCGAACAGGTTGACTTCGCTGATTTTGGATATGTCGCCTTTGTCTTTCAGAAAATGATTGAAAAAGGGAAATTCCATATTGGCGCGGTAATACTCGCCGGTTTTCTGCGTGAAATAAGCCGTGCCGAGCCAATTGCCGTCGCGTCCAGCCCAGCCGCCGTGATCCCACGGTCCGACGACCAGAACGTTGTAAATTCCGGGATTCTGCCGCTCGATGTGCTGGTAGGTGCGCAGCGCGCCGAATAAATCCTCGTTGTCGTACCAGCCGCCGACCGTCATCACCGCCGCCTTGATATTTTTCAGTTTCGGCAGGATGTTGCGGTCTTTCCAGTACTGGTCATAATTCGGATGCGCCATCATATCGTCCCAGAATTTGATGCGCATTCCCAAGCCTTTTTCATAGGCGTCGGCGACTTCCTTCAAGCCGCCCGTTTCGAGAAAAAAGTTGTAGGCGTCGGGCGTCTGCCGTCCTTTCCATTGTTTCAGGTAATCGAAGGTCGAGGTCGGAGCCGGGCGCGGCTGACCGAAAAAAGAGAAAAACGCGAAATTCTGCGCCAGAAACAAAGCGCCGTTGTGATGCATATCGTCGCCTTGAAACCAGTCGCCGATGGGCGCTTGCGGGCTGGCGGCTTTGATTGCCGGGTGCGAGTCGATAATGCCCATCGAAGTGTAAAAGCCCGGATACGAAATGCCGTAGATGCCGACGCGCCCGTTGTCGTTCGCAATGTCTTTCAAAAGCCATTCGACCGTATCGTAAGTGTCGGTCGATTCGTCCGTTTCCGACGGCTTCGTGTTCGCAATATCGGGGCGCACGTCTTCAAACTCGCCCTCGGACATCCAGCGCCCGCGCACGTCCTGGTAAACGAAAATATAGCCTTCGCGCGTGAAATGCTCGCTCGGACCGAGCAGGTTTCTGAATTTGTCCGCGCCGTAAGGCTGAACCGTGTAAGGCGTGCGATTCATCAGAATCGGGTATTGTCTGGTTTTGTTTCTCGGCTCGTAAACGGACGTGAACAGCTTTACGCCGTCGCGCATCGGAATCATAATCTCGCGCTTCGTGTAATTTTTCTTGATGTAAACCGCCAGCGGATTCGGCGTCGGCGCGGGCGTTTGCGCCGCCGCGCTCAACGCCGAAAGCAGAATAATGACGATTAAAGTTGACAGTAATTTCAGACGATTGTTTTTCATGATTTTTTATTTTCCGTAGGAATCAATAAACATACGCTCAAATGCCGTTTGAAGTTTCCGACCGGCGCGGCTGATGAGTTCAGCCTCATTTTCGCTCAATTAATAATCAAAGACAAGCGAATCTTTAAACCGCGCCGGTCGGGTTTGCGCAAAAATAAAGACCTGCGGAATTAAAATGAATGTATGCCGAAATGAAATGAATGTGTGCGGAAATGAAATGAATGTGTGCGAAGTTAAAACAACCGTCGGCAGAAATGAAATGAGCGTCGGCAGAATTAAAATGAGCGTCGGCAAAGTTAAAACAACCGTCGGCGAAATTGAAATAAGCATCGGCGAAGTTGAAATGAGTGTCGGCGAAAGTGAAATGAGCGTCGGCGGAATTAGATAAGGCGTCAGTCGAGGTTATCTCGCCGCCTTCGCCGCGCCTGTGATAATCTGTGGTTATATTATGCGAATCAAGCCGCTCCACGAATGGAACCTGTCGCCGCGAGAGGCGATTGAGCTGCAAAAACAGCTCGCCTGCGAAGTAATTACCGAAGACGAATTAGCTGCCGAGCCGATTAAGACGGTCGCCGGGATAGATTTGGGCTACGACGCCAAAAACGACACGAGCCGCGCCGTCGTCGTCGTTTTAAAATTTCCCGAGCTCGAACTTATCGAATCGAGCGAGGCGATTCTGCCGATTCAGTTTCCGTATGTGCCCGGTCTGCTTTCGTTTCGCGAAACGCCCGTGGCGATAAAGGCTCTGGAAAAACTGGAAAACGCGCCGGACTTAATTTTGTGCGACGGTCAGGGAATGGCGCACCCGCGACGCTTCGGCATCGCCTGTCACATCGGTCTGCTGGCTGACGTGCCGACCGTCGGCGTGGCGAAATCCCTGCTGGTCGGGCGCTTTGAGAATCTCGGCGAAACGCGCGGCAGTCTCGCGCCGCTGATACATAAAAACGAGCAGGTCGGCGTCGCGCTCCGCACCAAAGACAAAGTTCAGCCCTTGTATGTTTCCGTCGGTCATCGCATCAGCCTGGAAACCGCCGTCGGCTACGTGCTCGAATGCGCCCCGAAATACCGCCTGCCCGAAACGACGAGATTGGCGGACAAAATGGCTTCATACCGAAAACGATAGGAACTGAGAACTGATAACTGATAACTGATAACTGAGAACTGAGAGCGGTTTTTACTTCTCAGTTCTCACTTCTCAGTTCTCACTTCTTCTTACTTCTCAGTTCTCAGATATAGAATCATCGTCACGGAAGAATCGGTTTCCTTTGAAACGCAAGCGTCGGCGAAACCCAGTTTTTCGTAAAGCTTTAAAGCCGGGTTGCGGCGGTCGACCGAGAGACTCAGAGCGGGGAATTTTAAATTTCGAGCTTCCCTGATTAATTCTTCCAGCAGTCTCGTTCCGACGCCGCGCCCGCGAAAATCCGGCGCGACGGCGATGGCGAGCTCGGGAATTTCCGGCGCGACGAAACCGTAGCTTTTATCGCTTTCGGCAAACAGCCGCGCCCAGACCGCGCCGATTAAAACGTTTTCGCCCGTCGCCGCGACAAAGCCGAAATCGCCGCGCCGCCCGAAGTTTTGCAGAATGTGCGCGACGGCGGGCAAAGCCAGAGCTTTCAGTTTGCCCATCTCGCGAATCTCGTC
>DATHBC010000861.1:0-1640 GCA_035296345.1 Pyrinomonadaceae bacterium
TAGGATATAAATACTCTTCTGGTCTTAGATACCGTTTCCCAGAACTTTGCCGCGTTATATCAATTAGATTCAAAGAATACAATCCCAATGTTGAAATTTTTTCAAAAGCTTTACAGGCAGCGTTAACTCAAACCCCTCCGCCAACCATTCAAACTATTTCAAAAAGTCTAAATGTTGGTAGAGACCTTCTGTATAAATCCAATTCTGAAATTTGCTATCAAATAACAGAGCGCTATCGGCAATTTATAAAAGAAACATGTTTAATTAGAAGAAAAGAACGACAAGAGATGATTAGAAATATAGTTCTGGATATTCACGAAAAAGGCATCTATCCTTCTTTAACAAAAGTTGCCCAACTATTACCTGTACCATTCAATCGTACACCTGACTTGCCATTTCTGATTGAAGTAAGAGAATCTTTAGGTATAAATAAAAAGCGATAAATTCTGATTTTATTAATAGATGGTTAAATTTTAAATTGTGCTTAATATGATAAAAAACTAATTACAGTTACTTTTAAGTCTCATTAATAGGAAGCATAAGTTTTCCATTTAGGAAAACTTATGCGAAAAATAACAAGTTTTTGGGCGACGTGCGGAGCGTTGCGCGTTCGCGCTGGGTACAGTTTAACGGCGCGGTTTTGTCGGAAAACCTGCGCGCGCGCGGCATCGGCTACGAGCATATGCCCGAATGCGGCGGCAAAACGATTGCGCAGCCTGAAGATTTGGCGCGCGGCGTCGAGCGTATTCTGGAACTTTCCGCCGAGGTCAAAACCGCGATTATGTGCTCGGAATCGCAGCCTCTAACGAATCACAAAACGCCGAAGGCAAACTGTCATCGCGTCGGCTTATTATCGCCGCTTTTAAAGACGAAAGGCGCGGCGCGGATAATTCATATTTTGCCGAACGGCGATTCGGTTGAATTTGACGAAAATGCCGTTTCTTCGATTTGGTAAAGCGGTAAGGGCAGTTAAGCTTTAGGCAATCTCACCCAGCGATGTTTTCTTAATTCTTCGAGCAATTCGGGCGAAAGTTTGTCTTTCCCGCTGGCGGCGAGGTTCGCTTCGACGTGGCGCGTTTTTCTCATTCCGGGAATGACCGTGCTGACGTTTTCGTTTGCCAGAATAAAACGCAGAGCCGTTTCGGGCAGGGTCATCCCGGCTGGCAAAATCTCTCGCAGCTTTTCCACTCTTTCGACGGTCGGAATCAGATTTTCGGGATTGAAATACCGGCTGCGCCAATCGTCTTCCGGAAAGGTCGTGTCTTTCGTTAAATTTCCCGTCAGGCTGCCTTCGTCGAACGGGACGCGGGCGATGACGGCGACGTCGTTTTCGGCGCACGCCGGAAAAAGCTCGTCCTCCGGGTTCTGGTCGAAAACGTTGTAAACGACCTGTACCGAATCAATCACGCCGCTTCTGACAGCCTTCAAGCCGTTCCACGGCTCCCAGCGATTCAGGCTGATGCCGACGGCGGAAAAAAGTTTTTGCGCGCGAAGCTCTTCCAGCTTTTTCAGCCAGCGGTCATCTTCCAGCCAGCGGTCGTTCCAGGTGTGAAGCTGAATTAAATCTAAGCTGTCGACGCCGAGATTTTCCAGCGATTTATGTACGTATTCTTCGATGTGGTCGGGCGGGTAAGATTCTT
>DATHBC010000862.1:0-2149 GCA_035296345.1 Pyrinomonadaceae bacterium
CCCGATATGGTCTTCGCTGATGTTAGTCAAAACCGAAATGTCCGACCAGTCGTAGGCAAGCCCGCGCCGCACGATGCCGCCGCGCGCCGTTTCCAAGACCGCAACGTCAACCGCTTTATCGCCAAGAATCGTTCTGGCTGAAATCGGTCCGGTTGTGTCGCCTTTGACGAACAATTCGCCGTTTAGATAAATCCCAGTGCTAGTCGTCATTCCGACATTGAGGTTCTCACCCGCGAGAATGTGTGAAATCATTCGAGTGACGGTTGTTTTTCCATTCGTGCCGGTAATGGAAATAATCGGGATTCGCGCTGCTTTACCGTTCGGGTAAAGCATTTCAACGATCGCGCCGCCGACGTCGCGCGGTTTACCTTCAGTCGGATAGGCGTGCATGCGCAAGCCGGGCGCGGCATTGATTTCGATGACGCCGCCTTTTTCTTTCGGCATCGGCGCGGAGATGTCTTCCAAAACGAGGTCGACGCCGCAGATGTCCAGATTGATGACGCGCACGGCTCTTTCGCACAGGCTTTTCACGCTCGGGTGAACTTCGTCGGTCACGTCGCGCGCCGTGCCGCCGGTCGAAAGATTCATTCCGGCGCACAGGCTGACGCGCTCGCCCGCCGGCGGCACGTCGTCCATTTTCCAGCCTTCCTTGCGCATCGCGGTCAGCAAAACGGGGTCGATTTTTATTTTCGTCAGCGGTTTTTCGTGACCTTCGCCGCGCAGAGGATTTTGATTTTCAATCTCGATCAATTCGGCGACGGTGTGCCTGCCGTCGCCTTCCACGCCGCACGGCACGCGCTCGCTGGCGGCGACCATTTTTCCGCCGACGACCAGCACGCGATAATTTTTCCCTTCAAACAATTCTTCGACCAGAACTTTTCGGGAATATTCGCGGGCGATGCGAAAGGCTTCCGCGACTTCTTCCGGCGTTTTCAGATTCAGCGAAACGCCTTTGCCCTGCCGCCCGTCCAGCGGTTTGACGACGACCGGCGCGCCGATATATTCAAGGGCGCGGACGGCTTCCCGCTCGCTGCGGACGATTTCGCCTTCGGGAACGGGAATCGAAAAATCCAGCAGCCGCTGTTTGGTCAAATCCTTGTCTTTCGCCAAATCAGCGCCGATGATGCTCGTCGCGTCGGTTATCGCCGCCTGCACGTGACGCAGATTTTTCCCGTAGCCGAGCTGGATCAGGCTCGACAGATTCTCGCGCCGCCACGGAATGCCGCGTTTTTCGGCGGCTTCGACAATCGCCAGCGAGCTCGGACCCAGCTCCGAGCTCGCCGCGATGTCTTTGGCTTCCGTGATTTTTTCTTCGATGTAGAATTCTTTTTCCTCAATCACGGCTTCGACCAGTTCGGCGGCGACCGGCATCAGGTAGCGCGTCGTCTCGACGGTCGTCGTTTCGACGATGGCGCGCGAGTCGTCCTTTTCGTCGCCGTTGCAGAATTTTCCGCGCCGGTGGTCAAAGCCCGCCCGCGTCAACAGTTCCTGCGCGACGTGCTCGACGACGTGATTAAAGTGCGTTCCCTCGCGCAGCCGCTCGACAAAGCCGCCGCGCCTTCCGGCGTCGCAGAAATGCTCCTGCAAATCGGGCAGCAGTTCGAGCAGTTTCGCGTTAAAGCCGGAAATCTCGCGGCTTTCCTTGCCCTTCAGGTCTTCGAGGTCAAGCTCCATCAGCAAAACCGGTCGGTCGCTGTAAATGCTGGCTCCGGTAAAGGCTCTTAATAATTCGATTCTCATAATGCTTCCAGTCTGATTTCCAGTCGCGCGCCGCCGTCGCAGATAACTTTTCCCGTTTTCAACCGGGCGGGCGACTATTCATTTATTCATTTAATGAAGCGGTTTATCGCTCGTCCGGTCTTCCGCCTTTTCCTTGCTTATTTTCGGCGTATTTTCCGGCTTTTTTTCGGAACGGGTTTTAGCTTTCCCGGTCGTTGCGGTTTGCTTGTTGTTTTTTCCCAACATTCCGGCTTTCGTTTCTCTCTTTCGGTTTTTCTTTTTTTCTTCCGTCATTTCTTTTTTCCTCAAACGGCTTTGCCAGCCCGACAAAAATTTAGTTTTTTATAATTAAGTCCGGTAGAGAGTATTTTACAATCTGCCGGGCATAAAAGTCCTGCTCGCGCGGCGCGAGTTTTTCGATTGCCGGAGA
>DATHBC010000863.1:0-3851 GCA_035296345.1 Pyrinomonadaceae bacterium
GTCAGCAAGGGCGGACATGGATTTCGGATTTCGGATTTCGGATTTGAACTTTAACTAAAGGCAAAATCTAAAATCTACAATCGAAAATCTAAAATTATTCCGCCCTTGCTGACGCGCGGGCTTCTGCTTCTTTAGCTTTCCTTAATAACCAAGCCGTCTTTGGAAAGCTTCCATTGCAGAACTTCCGCGCCTTCGGCTTCGGAGAGAGCTTTTTCGACCGCGCCGCGTTTTCCTTCCTCGCAGAAAAAGGCGATGCAGCCGCCGCCGCCCGCGCCGCAGACTTTCGGCGCAATCGCGCCGCTCGACATCGCCGTTTCAATCAAATCGTCCATGTGCGGCGTCGTGATGTTGGGCGAGAGACGTTTCCGGTGCGGAAACGCCTGTTTCAAAATGTCGCCGACCGCGTCCCAGTCGCTGCTGAGCAACGCTTCGCGCAGGTTTACGGAAGCGTCGCGGATGCCTTCAAAAATATTAAAAATCTCGCGGTCGCCGTCGATGTGACGCTTGGTGATGTCCCAGTTGTTCGTGCCGGAATTGCGCGGCTCTTCCGTGTAGATGACGACCATCCGGCTTTCGAGCGTGTCGGTGTCGATTTCCAGCGCCTCGCGCTGCATTCCGTCCGGGCGAAAATGAATCGCCGAAACCGCGCCGTACTGCGCCGAGTAATAATCCTGATAGCCGGTCGGAACTTTTATAACCTGACACTCGACAGCCGCCGCAATCGGGATGAATTTTTCCGGCGCGTAGCGATTTCCGACCAATTTATTTAATGCGCCGATACAGGCGATATTCAGCGTCGAAGAACCCGCCAGCCCCGCGCCCGCCGGAGCTTCCGATTCGGTAATCATATTAAAGCCGGTTTCCGGCTTGAAAAAATAGACGAGCTTGGAGAGCAATTCCAGGCGCGGCTCGTCTTTTAACCGGTGAAGATTGGAGAGCGATGTTTCAAACGCTTCTTTGCGGTCGATGGATTCGATAAAAATTTTATCGTCCGCGCGCGTTTCCAGACGGCAGCGCGCCATCAAATCGACGGCGAAATTCACCGTCGCCGCGCCTTCGTGAAACAAAAATAGCGGCGGAATGTCAATCGTGCCGCCCGCCAGGTCAACCCGCGTCGGCGCGGATGCTTCGATAATCATAAATTTATTTCAGAAAATTATTACGGAATTTAAATCACTACTGATTGATAAGAATCAGAAATCCGATTAAGAATCAGAAATCAGAAAATACTTTAATTAACGGAAAATGGAAAGTGGAAAACGGAAAATTAAAATTTTTTCTTGCATTTTCCGTTTTCCGTTTTCCGTTTTCCCTTACCTGGCGCTTTTTTCTTTCGTTTTTTCTTTTTCCTTTTCTTTTTCCTTTTCTTTTTCTTCGCGATTCGGCGAACTGGTCAGGTGCAGTCGCTCGCCGAGGTCGTACAGTTTCTCCTGCGCCACTTCTTCGACGGCGTGGATTTTTTCCTCTATTTTATGGATGGTTTCCGGCTTGACCTCCTCGACTTTTTGCGACAGATAGAACCGCTCAATCGCGTAAAAGATGATGACGCCCGTCAGGACGATGAAAAACAATCCGATGCCGATTTGATGAAAATCGCCGATGATGTTCGTGATTGCGCCGCTGAAAAAATAGCCTAAACCCGCTAAGATAAACGCCCAAATCGAACAGCTAATCGTGTCCATCAGGACGAAGCGCCAGAAATTCATCCGCCCGACGCCGCTCGAAATGCACATCGCGACGCGGATGCCGTAGATGTATTTCGAAAGGATAATCGCAAAGCCGCCGAATTTATCAATCAATCGCTCGATGCGCGGCTGCGTCATTTTATAAAAGGCGTAATTTTTTACCGTGCGGCGCGAAAAACGCCCGACGCAGTAACCGAACGTATCGCCGACGACGCCGCCCAGAGTTCCGGCTAAGAAGACTTTCAAAAAACTGTATGAACCGAAAAAATTGCTGTGCGCCATGACGCCCGACAAAAGAAGAGTAATGTCGCCTTCGACCGTGCACAGAGCGAATACCGCGTAAATGCCGTAAGTTTCGATGATTTGCGAAATCTGTTCCATCGTCGTCGGTCGTCCGTCTGAAAGCGGCTTTTTCTAATTTCAGCAACAACAAAAGAGTAACTTTCCAAAAGCCTTCGAGTCAAACGTTTTATATTTTAAACTCCGCCGGAATCAGAAAGCGGGCGCGCCGTTACGAAGCAGAACGAAATTTTTGATTTACATTTGATGTAAAAAAAATCTTGACTTGCGCGGGTTACTAAACTACGATTAACAAACTTTTTCTGAAAATCCGCGAAGTTTTATGCGATTGGACATATACGGCAGAGTATTCAGGAATGAGTCTTTACACCTTAGGTTTTGGACGTTCGCTGCCGCCGGGCGTCAAACAGGGGCGCAGAGTTTCATACAATCGTCCTTACTTACCGGATAATTTCCTTATTGAAAAGAGCGCCGGTCAGTTTTTCAGTTGGGAATACAGGCTGGAAAGAAACGGATACGATGTCAGTTATATTTCGGACATCGATACGCATTCGGCAAATAACATAAACGGCAGATTCTCAGCCGGCAAGCATAAATTATTTCTGTCTGTCGGTCACGACGAGTATTATTCTTGGCAGATGCGCGAGAATCTGGAGCAAGCAAGGAACAGAGGCATCAATCCGATGAATCTCGGTTTTCTTTCGGCGAATACTTCGTTCTGGCAAATCAGGCTGGAAAAGAGTTCAGCAACAAACACCGCTCCGGCTGATACCGATTATCGAACCATTACGGCTTACAAGGAATATGCGAGAGATGGTATTGCTACTGCCGCCGACCCGTATTTCACGAACAGCAATTCAGCGGACAATTATCTGATAACAAACGAGTGGCGCAAGAATCTTGATAACACCGGCACTTGTCCGGGCGGCGGTTCGGGATGTTATAAAAAGCCGGAAGACGAATTGCTCGGCGTGCAATACAGTTTTCCGTTTAATCAGCAAGTCAACTACCCGAACGATTCGGGCGGCGTTTGCCCTGTGGGAAGTTTCTGCTCGGCGACGGGCAATTTGAAGATTCCGGTCGCCAACTGTCCTTCGTGGCTGTGCGACGGAGTGACGGCGCAAAGCGGCTTTTACAATCTCGGTTCCTTAATCGGTTATGAAGCCGACCGCGTCTTTCCGCTGAATGCGGCGGATTACGCATCAAGCCGCAGCATTTTTAAAACCATCGGCGATTCTGATGTTTTTAATGATATTGGTGAGAGTGAGGTAACAGACACCGGCTACAACTCGCACATGGTTTATTTCAAGATGCAAAGCGGCGGCGGGAAAGTCTTTTCGACCGGAACGATTCAATACTCGTGGGGACTGGACGATTACGCGCCGATCAATTACGCTACCGGCGTCCGCCTGCATCCGGTGCTGACTAATGCCAACGCGCAGAATTTCACCGCCAATATGCTCAACGGGTGTTTATTGAATAACAGCAGCGGCGCGTGTCAGTTCTAAACAACTAGATGAAGAAAGACTTTGATTTGCAAATCAAAGTCTTTCTTCATTTTCAGATGAGGTTTGAAATGAAAAGAAAACTCGTGTTGATTTTTGGGATGATTTCATTTTTTCTCTGTTTCTATCAAGAAAGCGTAAACGCCAGAATCGCTGCGGATAAATTTAATGACTTCGACGGCGACGGTAAAACCGATTTCCGCGTTCGACGTTACAGCAACGGCGGAGACTTCAGAAACTACGATTGGTATATCCTGCGAAGCAGCGACGGCAGTTACAGCACGACTCGTTGGGGAATGGTCAATTTGCAGCCTCCGATACAAGACGATCTGCCCGTGTCGGGCGATTTCGACGGCGACGG
>DATHBC010000864.1:0-1881 GCA_035296345.1 Pyrinomonadaceae bacterium
GCGTATTTCTTACATCGATTCGAGCGGGCTGGGCGAAATCGTCGCCGCGTTTACTTCGCTGCAAAAAATTGACGGAGAGATGAAACTGCTTCATCTGACGCGGCGCGTCAACGAATTAATGATGATCACGAAACTGCTCACGGTTTTTGAAGTTTATGACAACGAGCCCGAAGCTCTTAAAAGTTTTAAACCCGAGTCCGGAAACGCTGAAATCAGTCAATCATCCGTCGTTACGGGAAAACTGAGCAGCACTTTTATAAACTTACAGAAATAAAACGAGAGACACGAGACTCTATTTGAAAAAAATTTTATGACAAATCTTAATATTGCCCAGCGACGAAGCAACGACATAATCATCCTGGATTTAGACGGGAAAATAAAGCTCGGAGACGGCTGCGCCGAGCTCCACAAGACGCTCCGCCTTTTGATTGAAAGGAATGAAAAGAGAGTTTTGCTGAACCTTCAGAAGGTTTCTTATATAGATTCGAGCGGGCTCGGCGAACTGGTCAGCGGTTACGCCGCTTTTAAAAGAAACGACGGAGAAATGAAGCTTCTTTATTTGTCGCCGAACGTTCATCAATTAATGACGCTGACAAAACTGCTGACGGTTTTTGATATTTACGAAAATGAAATGATAGCCGTCGAAAATTTCGATATACCGATGGCTAAAGCAATTCATGTCAGCCGCCTAGCGTAACGGACGGAGTCGAAAATGCCAGATAATTACACGCTCGTCAAATGTTCGTGGTGCGCAGGACGCGGCAAATGGAACGTCTCGCCCGGCAACAGCACTTCGTGCGTCGTTTGTTTCGGAAAGGGACGGATTTCGGCGGCGGAACCGGCTAATTACTGCCGCCAATGTCGCGGCAGCGGCAGGCGCGATGCGGTCAGTCCGTGTCTGACCTGCGCGGGAACGGGCTGGGAAAACGTGTCGGGACAATAAGCCGCCCGAAATTATTAAGCTCGCTTATTTTTTGCCGATTAAAAAATTAGTTTGCAGTATAACGGCGAAGCAGTGCATCATAGTTATTAATCAATCCTTCTCTCGCGCATCGGCGGTGATGCGTTCGTCAAAAAGAGTTTTATTTAACGGCGTTTCGGAAGTTCGGGAGCAGGCAGGTCACAATTACAGAAGTCGCTCTTTACGGAGCATCCGAAACCGACTCTTCTCAGGCAGCCGTTTCTTCAGAAGCCAATTCGATTCGACACTTCTTTTTCATCCCAAACAGGGAAAGGTTATATATTTTTATGTCAATGAAACTTTATGTAGGAAATCTGTCCTTTAACACTTCGGCTCAGGATTTGGAAAAAATGTTCGGCGAAGTCGGCACGGTCGAATCCGCAAATCTTATCGAAGACCGCGAAACGGGTCGCTCGCGCGGCTTTGCCTTTATCGAAATGTCGAGCCAGGAAGAAGGAGAAAACGCGATTTCGACTCTCAACGCTAAAGAAATCGACGGTCGTGAAATGATTGTCAACGAAGCCAAACCGCGCGAAAACCGCAGCGGCGGCAATTCTAACGGCGGAAGCCGCGGCAATGGCGGCGGCGGTCGCTGGTAATATCCATGTCCGACCGACAATCTTAAATTCAGAAAACGCTTCCGGCTGATTTTTAACCGGAAGCGTTTTCTTTTACCCAAAGAAAGATTTTTAAATATCAGACAACAAAAATTTTATGGAATTAGTATTTGAAGAAATGGCGAATCGCAGCCAGTGCGGTTGTAAATTTTTGATAAACGGCTCGCGGACGCAGTGTAAATTTTCCACCTCGACGTTCGTCACCATCCCGGCGGGTTTGTCATATCGGAACGGCAAGCTTGAACAAACGTCCGAGCCGGCGGCTGTGACCCTGGCAATCTGCCAGAATCACAAAGCAAGACT
>DATHBC010000865.1:0-5170 GCA_035296345.1 Pyrinomonadaceae bacterium
GAGCGACGGCTCGCAGATTAAGGAACTGACCGCCAATCCGAAAGTGCGGCATAATTTCGGCGACTGGTCGAAAGACGGCAGGCTGATTTACTACGCCTCGAACAAACGCGACCGGAATTTCTTCGACGTTTACTCGATGGAAGTCGTCAGCGGAAAGGAAGAGCTCGTCTTTCAGCAAAACGGCAGCAACAATTTCGCCGCCGCCTCCGACAACGGCAGATACGTCATCACCTCGCGCAACGGAACCGAATTGAGCCTCGACAACAACCTGTATCTGATTGATACGCAGACGAAAAAGGAAACGCTCCTGACGCCGCACACGGACGCCAGCCAGTTCGGCGACGTGGAGTTTCTGCCCGGCGGCGATTCGGTCGTTTTATCGGCGAACCGCGACCGCGAGTTTGCGTCGCTGGCGCAGATTAACAACCTCGGCGCGGAAAACAAAATGTTCTACGTCGATAAAAACGCCGAGTGGGACACCGAAAGCGTCGAGGTTTCGCCGCGCGGCAACCTGCTCGCCTACACGGTCAACCGCGAAGGCTTCAGCGAGCTTAATTTAAGAAAAATCGAAACCGGCGGCAAGCCGCTCGTCGCAAATCTCAATTTCAAAAACGAAACCGTGAAGCTGCCCGCGCAAGGCATCGTCGGCGGTCTGGCATTCTCGAGCGACGGCGGCAAGCTGGCTTTTACCTTTTCCGGCTCGAAATATAACGCCGACATCTGGCTTTACGATTTGAAAGCGAAAAAGCTGACGCAAATCACGAAAAGCGACCGCGCGGGAATCGCGCAGGAATCGTTTGTCGAGCCGCAGTTGATT
Organism: Pyrinomonadaceae bacterium; assembly: GCA_035296345.1. Taxonomy (GTDB): domain Bacteria; phylum Acidobacteriota; class Blastocatellia; order Pyrinomonadales; family Pyrinomonadaceae; genus JALZHR01. Next base: position 818 of record DATHBC010000865.1, read on the forward strand.
AAATACAAATCTTTCGACGGGCGCGAGATTCCGGCGTGGTTTTATAAACCATTACCGAATCCTCACGGCTGGATAGCGCACGGCGGCTCAAGCGCCGTGCGCGAACAGATTCGGAAATTTACGACATTGCCCGTCATCGTCAGCGTTCACGGCGGACCGGAAGGGCAGGAGCGACCGGGCTTTAATCCGCTTTATCAATATTATCTTTCGCGCGGATACGCGGTTTTAGCGACGAACGTGCGCGGCTCGACCGGCTACGGCAAAACCTTCACGCATCTGGACGACGTGGAAAAACGCGAAGATTCCGTCAAGGATTTGGCTTTCGCCGTCGAATGGCTGAAAACTTCCGGCGGAGCCGACCCGAAACGCATCGCCGTGATGGGCGGCAGTTACGGCGGTTATATGACGATGGCGGCGATTACGCTTTATCCCGAACTGTGGGCGGCGGCGGTCAACACGGTCGGCATCGTCAACTGGGAAACTTTTCTGAAAAATACTTCCGGCTATCGGCGCCGCCAGCGCGAGGTCGAATACGGAATGCTGGACAAAGACATCGCCTTTCTGCGCCGCATCTCGCCGATTGCCCGAGTCGATAAAATCAAAACGCCGCTCTTTGTCATTCACGGTAAAAACGACCCGCGCGTGCCTTACACGGAAGCCGAGCAAATCGTCAAAGTTTTAAAAGAACGCGGCGCAACCGTCGAATACAAACTCTACGACGACGAGGGACACGGCATCTCGAAACTAAAAAACCGGCTCGAACTTTACCCGCTCGTCGCCGATTTTCTCGATAAATATATGAAATAAGAAAGTGAAAAAGGTGAAAAGTGAAAAGGTGAAAAAGTTTCGTTGAATTTGCCAGCCAAACTTTTTCACCTTTTCACTTTTTCACTCTTTCACTTTTACGGATTTTGCCGCGCCGGAACCGGAACGTCAGCCGCGACGCCGAAATTCACCACGTTAAACGAGCCGGACGAGCTGTTCAGCAGATACCACGCGCCGCCGCGATAAACCGCCTGGTCGGTTTTACCGTCGCCGTCGTAATCGCCCGGCGCGGGCGTGTCGCCGTTCTGCCCGAAGTGATTCAGGAGCAAGCCGCCGCCGCTTTTCAGCACGTACCAATCGCCGAGCGACGGGCGAAAAACGCCGACATCGGCGCGCGTATCGCCGTCGAAATCTCCGGGAACCGGGATGTCGCCGCTGGCTCCGAACTGCACGCCGACAAACTGACTGGTCGCGGAGTTTACGCGATACCATGTGCCGTCCGCCGGGCGAAACACGGAAATGTCAGCCTTGTTGTCGCCGTCATAATCAGCGGGCGTCGGCATATCGGTCGATATACCGAATTGCACGCCGGTAAAGCCCGCCTGCGAGCGCAGCAGATACCAGGTTCCTTCCGCCGGGCGATAAACCGCCAAATCCGTTTTTCCGTCGCCGTCGTAATCCGCGGCAACGGGTTTGTCCGCCGCGATGCCGAAATGGACGGCTGAAAACGTTTGGTTCGAGCTGTTAATGCGATACCAGTCGCCGTCGCGATAAACCGCCAAATCGGTTTTCCCGTCGCCGTCGTAATCGCCCGGCACGATGCGGTCGGACGAAATGCCGAACTGCGCGCCGGTAAAGCCCGCCTGCGAGCGGTTCAAATACCACGTGCCGTCCGCCGGGCGATAGACCGAAACGTCCGTTTTGCCGTCGCCGTCAAAATCGGCGACGACGCGGCGCGACGGAACGTTCAGATTCATTTCCCAGATGCCGCGACCGTGCGTGGCGATGCGCAAAACGCGGTGAATTGCCTGAATCTCCATCCCGAAAACCGCAATGCGCGGCAGCCCGTCGTTAAACGGCTCCCAGCTCGCGCCGCCGTTGGTCGAGCGGAAAACGCCGATGTCCGTTCCGGCATAAAGATTCTGCGTATTTGCCGGGTCAATCGCGAAAGCGTTGGTCGGCGTGTCGGGAATGCCGTTTCCGGCAGCCGTCCAGGTCGGATTGCCGCCGAGCAGATTCGTCGTTTTCCAGACGTGCTGACCATTAGCCAGACCGAATCCGTTCAGCGCGACGTAAGCGATGTTTGCATTGGTCGGGTCAATCGCGATGCGCCCGACGTAGCGCGCAGGGATAGAGCCGGTGACGTTCGTCATCGTCGTCGCGCCGGCGGTCGTCGAAAGAAAAACCTGACCGTTCGTCAATCCGACGAGACGCACCGCGTCGAACTGCGGCGAAATGGCAATCGCGCTGATGCGCGCCGGAAGCGTTCCGCTCACGTCGGTCATCGTCGTGCCTTGATTTTCCGAGCGATAAAGGCGATTCGTGCCGTAATAAATCGTATTGCTCGGAGTGCCCGGACCGCGAACCAGCGGCGCGTAGAATAAAACCTGGTCGGAGCAGAGAATGCCGTTGTTCGACGCGCCGTTGCGGCAGCCCATGAACTGGTTCCAGAACGGGTCGCCGTTCGGCTCGGTCGTCAAAGCGCGCTGAAAACCGACCTGCGTATTGGTCTGATTAAAATATGTGTGATACGACACGGTATTGGTCGGCGTGGTCGCATTCTGGTCGATGACTGCAAAACCGCCGTCACCGCCGTCCGAGCGAATCCACGTCACGCCGTCCGGCGCGAGAAATTCCGTGCCGTTATCCTGCGTTCCGCCGAGCAGGTAATGACGGTCGGTCGGGTGCAGGGCAAGCCCCATAAACTGCGTCGCGCTGAACGTCGAGTTATTTAAAGTCGTCCACGGAATCGCTCCCGTCGCTTTGACATTCGTCGTTCTCCAGATTCCGCCGTCGCTGCCGAAATACATTATATTCGGGTCGGACGGCGCAAGGGCAAACGCCTGCGTATCGACGTGCAAGCCGGTCGAGCTGTTTGTAAAAGCCCCGCCGCCCGTCGTCGAGCGCCCGAAAACCATAGCGGGCGAGCCGCCCAGATAAACTCTGCTGGCGTCGGTCGGGTCGACTTCGACGGCAATATCATAAAAACACTGCGGATTGCAAAAACCGTTGCCGCCGCCAGCCGGATTAAACGCCGCGCCGCCGTCGACCGATTTGTAAAGCGTTCCGCCCGCCGTTCCGGTCGCCGCAAAGACGGTTATCACGTCGCCGGTTTTGTTGACGGCAAATTCGGTTCGTCCGAGAGTTGCGCCGTCTCCGGTGGTTAAAGTGCGCGTGAAAGTCGGCGCGGGAGCCAGCGCGTCGGTCGTCAGGTAAACGCCGCCGTCGCCGCCGCTGCCGATCACTGCGATGACCATCCGGTTCGGATTGCCCGGCTCGACTGCCGCGTCGGATACCGAACGGCTCGCGCCGAGCGTTCCCTGAATATTCAGTTTTTCAAAAGTCGGATTTGCCGCCATCGCGCTGCTCGTCCGGTAAAGTCCGGCTGAAGGCAGCGCCAATCCGGTCGTGGTCGAGCCGATACCGGCGACGCCGCTGGTCGTCGCCGCGAATAAAATGTTCGGGTTGGTCGGGTGAACGATGATTTCGCTGACCGCGCGCCCCGTGAAAACGTCCGCGCCCGCCGCGTCTCGATTAAGAATCGGCGACAGCACCGGATTCGTGTCGGCGTTGGTAATGCGATAAATTCCGACGCCCATATAGCAGCCGCTGCCGCATAAACCGGCTTCGCCCGTGCCGACAAAAACCGTCGAAGGGTCGGTCGGCGAAATGGCGACCGCGCCAATCGCCAGCGTCAGCGCGCCGTCGAGCAGCGGCGTCCACGTCGCTCCGCCGTTTACCGAACGATATAAACCGCCCTGCGCCGTGCCGACGTAAACGATATTCGGGTTCGTCGGGTGCACGGCGATTGCCGAAACGCGCCCGCTGTTCGAAGTGGTGGCGCTTACCGGAATCGGAGCCGGACCGAGCGGCAGCCACATCGCGCCGAGCGGTTGATTCAGCGCGGCGCGGCGCTCATCACGCGCCTTTTCGCCTTCTATCATCTGCTCGATGCTTCTGGCGCGCGAATCCGGTCGGGCGCTGTCCATGCCTTGCAGCATATCGACGTGCTCAGACCGCAGACGCTTATATTCGCCTTTATCCATCGAAACGCCGCTCGGCAAATCAGCCTCTTCTTCCTCGCTTTGCTGCGCTCCGTTTTCAACGCTCGCCGTCACTTTCAAACTGATTGTAATGGAAAAAACGCTCAGCATGAGAAAGCCTAAAATAAATAATAATTTTCGCATTATGATTTCTCCCGCAGAATTTTTCGACCGTTCCGTTATCGAACTGCTGCCGTTAATTTACGTAAGCAGCAAACGTCGCCGAAGCGGGCGATAAAGCCGCGCCGGTTCGACAAAACGGTTTCAAAACCTAATTTTTGATTAAATGAACAACAGACAAAGAAATAAGATTCTTAACTAACCG
>DATHBC010000866.1:0-8001 GCA_035296345.1 Pyrinomonadaceae bacterium
GCGTCGACATTCTTATCCGGTCGCCGAGAATCGCGCCGCCGGAAAAAGGGCTCGAAGGGTCGACGCAAACGATTCCGATTCGCTCGCCGCGGTCACGGTAAAACATCGCGAGCTTGTCGACGAGCGATGATTTTCCCGCGCCCGGCGCGCCCGTAATTCCGACGACGAGAGCCTTTCCGGTTTGCGGGAAAACCGCTTTCATCAATTCGGCGGCATCGTCCGCTCCGTTTTCGACTTTTGAAATCGCGCGCGCCACCGCGCGAGTCTCACCCGCAAGGAGCTTCTCAACTAAATTTCCGTCGTGGAGCATAAGTTTGTAATTTTCGCATTTTTCCCGCCAATTGCCAATTCGGTCAAAGAATTTTTCGCGCTTTGTCGGTCGCCGATACGAGTTTGTCCGCGTTTGATACAAACTTTCGCAAAAAACTTTCTCGCGCGCGTCTAGTTTCCGTGGGTTTAAGACTTATAGATACAACAGTTTAAATTGATACTAACTTTCGGCACGAGCTTTGCATTAATGGCGAGCGTGATATTTGGTTGCTGATTTGACGGAGGCTTTAAAACGATGAACCGGACCAATAAATGTTTTAGAAATCTCAGGCTTTTACTCGTATTTTTTCTCTTTACTCTCGGCGCGACCGCCGCTTCTGCCAATACAAAAGACGTTTCCGCCCCGAAGGCGATGCTTTCGGCGGACGAAACTTACTCAATCGCCGTGCGCGGCTTGACGCAAAAGATGGAAACCGATTTGGTTTTAACGAATATCAAGGTGAAATTCGTCAAAGCCGAGCGTTACGCGATTTCGAAATCGCAAATCGGCATTCGCGGCGCAGGCTCGTGCCAGCTGGGCGCGGAAGATAACGCCCTGCCGATAAATTTCGACGTTAAAATATACGTCAATAACCGAAACATCGCCGAAGTCGCCTATAATTTCGTCGAAGCGGCGGAAGACGCCAGCCAGTCGGACGCGCCGTCGGAAAACGAAACTTTCGTCGCGCAGCAATTAATGGAAAAATTCAAAGCCGATTTCAAAACGGAAAACATCATCATCGCGATTGATTATTTAAACGAAAATCAAACGGGCGGCGCGAAAGCCTTCACCGGCGAAGCCGAAGTTCGCCTGGGCGATATGGTCTGGAAAAAAATCAGTTTCGAAATCCTCGCGGGCAGCGAAAATCAAACGGGAGCGGCAGTTAAATATAAGATTCGATAAAGCTTATTTATAAGCTTCAAAAGTTCTCAACCCCAGCAAGAAAAACTCGAAACGCTTATTTTTATCAGCGTTTCGAGTTTTTCGATTTTCTTTCAATGTTCCGCGATAAACCGCACGATTAGTCAGCCGTCCGATACGCTGCGCTATGCTTTGAGCAATTGTTTCGCAATCACCAGTCGTTGAATCTCGCTGGTTCCTTCGCCGATGGTGCAGAGCTTTGAATCGCGCCAGTATTTTTCCGCCGGGTAATCTTTCGTATAGCCGTAGCCGCCGTGAATCTGGACGGATTCTTCCGACACCCTGACCGCCACTTCCGAGGCGAAAAGTTTCGCCATCGCCGACTGCTTCGTCGTTTTTTTGCCGGTGTCTTTCAAATACGCGGCTTGCAGGGTTAAAAGCCGCGCGGCTTCGATTTGCATCGCCATATCGGCTAGTTTGAACTGAATCGCCTGAAATTCCGCAATCGGTTTGCCGAATTGTTGACGCTCTTTCGCGTATTTCACCGCCGCTTCGTATGCGCCCTGCGCGATGCCGACCGACAGAGCCGCAATCGAGATACGCCCGCCGTCGAGAACCTGCATCGCCTGCAAAAATCCTTCGCCCTCGCTGCCGAGACGGTTTTCGTCCGGCACGTAACAGTCTTCAAAGACGACGGAAGCCGTTTCCGAAGCGCGCATGCCGAGCTTGTTTTCCTTTTTATCCGAGCGAAAACCTTCCATCGCCTTGTCGAAAATAAAAGCCGTAATGCCTTTGTTTCCTTTTTCCTTGTCGGTCACGGCGACGGCAACTAAAGTCCGGCAGCTAATGGCGTGAGTGATGAAGTTTTTCGACCCGTTCACTTTCCAGCCGCCGTTCGAGCGAATGGCGTTCGTGCGCGTTCCGGCGGAATCCGAACCGGCTTGCGCTTCGGTCAAGCCCCAAGCGCCGAAAGATTCGCCCTGCGCGAGCGGAACGAGATATTTTTGTTTCTGTTCTTCCGTTCCAAACTGGTAAATGTGATTGGAACAAAGCGAATTGTGCGCCGCGACGGAAAGCCCGACCGAGCCGTCGACTCTGCCCAGTTCTTCGATAATCGTCGCGTATTCGACGTAACCCATTCCCGCGCCGCCGTATTCTTCGGGAAAAAGAACGCCCATCAGCCCGAGTTCGGCGAGCTGCGGGCGCAGCTCTTCAAAAAAATGCTGGCTCTCGTCCCATTCCAAAACGTTCGGTCGAATCTCGCTCTCGGCAAATTCGCGGACGCTGTATTTTATTTGTGCCTGCTCTTCATTTAATTCAAAATTCATAAAAATTCCGTAAACGATAAAAATGTTTTTAGACAATTATCTAAAGATTACCATTATTGGTCGTTAAAAATGAAAGTCGGGTTGTTTCGCTAAGAAAAATATTGTAATCGGCGCGGGAATGCGCTTATGATACAGGACTGGCGTTGGCGAAGCCTGCCGCTGCGGGCGTGAAAAAGTCGCTCGCGAATAAAATCGCGGCGAAGAAAAAGGAAGCTCATCCGAGCAATGAGGCTATCGCGTCGCGGCAGGCGGCAGGCGAAAAATACGAAAACTGGTTTTCCGCGCCGCCGTAATGTAAAATAAGGAAAAGCGATTTTTCAGCGTTTCAGAAAACTTTAAAAAAACTTTGAAAATGGATTGGCAGGAAAACATAATCACCGACCGCAGAGACATCCGTATTATTCTGGCTGAGACGAAACGCATCGCCGTGCTCGGCATCAAGACCGAAGAACAAGGCTACGCGCCAGCTTTCTACGTGCCGGATTATCTGGCGAGAGCCGGATTCGAAGTCGTTCCCGTGCCGGTCTATTACCCGGACGCGACGGAAATTCTCGGACGCAAAGTTTATCGCCGTCTGGCTGATATTCCGGGCGGCGTCGATTTGGTCAATGTTTTCCGGCGCTCGCAGGACATTCCGCCGCACACCGAAGACATTCTGGCGGCGAAACCGAAAACCGTCTGGTTTCAATCCGGCATCCGCAACGATTCCGTTGCCAACGAATTGGCGAAAAATGGAATCAAAGTAGTTCAGGAACGCTGTATCATGGTCGAACACAGGGTTTCTCTTTAATTAATCAACAAATGAATCGATAAGTCGCAGAATTTGCTGCGTCTCCCCTCTTATTGATTCTTTTTCGTCTTTTTTTTTAGTCCGACCGATACCGTACTTTTGATAAATTACCCACGCTGAATCCGAACCGACGGGGACGGTTTGATTCAGGATTTACTTGCTTTTACTTCCAATTCAAGAAGTTATCGTCGAGAAGGCAATCTTTCCCGAAACTCCCAGTACAAGGAGAGAGCCGTTATGCAATCTACTGCTGCTGCTGAAAAAACAATTCTTTACGTCGATTACAGCGCCGACAACGCGGAAGTCGTCAAATATTTCCTGCATCAATCGGGCTACCGGGTCGAAACGTGCGAGACGGGCGAAGCCGGGCTGGATTTAGCCCGCCAGCGAGACGATTTTGCGCTGATTATGACCGAATACCGCCTGCCCGATATGAACGGGGCGGATTTCTGCCGCGAATTTCGCAAAATCAACCGCCGGATTCCATTGATGTTTTTCACCGCTTCGGTGCAGAAGTGGGAAAGGGAAAAAGGCTTGGCTTCAGGCGCGCAGGCGTATCTCATCAAACCCGACGATTTGGACAAAATCGCGGAAACCGTCGACACTCTCATCGGGCGCAATCACTAATTTACGACAACGATAATTACGACCACCGTCAACCGGCTAATAGCTTTTCGCCGCTGAAACGACTGGATATTGCGCGCCTCGCCTCGCGCAGCATTCGGCGAAAAATCCAATCAAATCCGCCGTCATGAATTTTTTTCCGTTTATGTAAGCTTCCCGACAGAGCCGCTCGATTTAAATCTGATAAATTTTAATCTACTGTTCTATAACAAAGAGACAAGTCAGGGTAGAAGCCAGCCGAAAATCCGGGCGTACGTCGCCGGATTTGAAGTTAGGGAAAGCGTCCCGGCTTGTCTCTCCCACTTTTTAAATCCTTTTTTCTCTGTTTAATCAATAAATTGTAATTTCGGAAAAACAAACGTCGGGAAAGCCGAACGAGAGACTTTTTTCAGAAAGATTTATTTTTTGACGGGCGCGCGTTGAGACCTTCGCTGGCGCTTCGGTTTTTTCGGTTTCAGCGCGCGCGAATGTTCTGCGGGCTGCGCGTTCGGTTTTTCGGGTTTCGCTTTCGGGGCTTTTTTTCTTGAGGGCTTTAAGAGCTGCTTGATTTCGTCGTCGCCCATTTCGCGATACGCGCCGATTGGCATTTTGTCTTCGCTGATGCTGCCGATGGCGATGCGTCTTAATTTCACGACCGAGTGCCCGATGGCATCAAACATTTTGCGAATTTGCTGATTGTGTCCTTCCAGGAGCGTGACCTCGAACCAGCCGTTTTTGTCGGTCGATTTTAAGGTTTTGATTTCGGCGGGCGCGGTTTTGAAGCCGTCTTCGAGCTGGATGCCGCGCCGCAGCTTATTGACGGCGTTTTCGTTCGGGATGCCTTTGACTTTTACTTCGTAAACTTTCGGGACGGCTTTGGACGAAGCGATAAAGTTGGAAAAATCGCCGTCGTTGGTGAGAATTATCAAGCCTTCGGTGTTGAAATCCAGCCTGCCGACCGGAAACAGCTTGCCGAAGCCTCTGACCAAATCCGTCACCAGTTTTCTGCCTTCCGGGTCGGCTGCGCTCGAAAGATAGCCTTTCGGTTTATTCAATAAAATATAAACGTTGGCGCGCTGTTCGAGCAGTTTGTTTATCAATTTGCCGTTGACTTTGATGTGGTCGGTTTCCGGGTCGGCTTTCGTGCCCGGCTCGCGGACGATTTCGCCGTTGACCGTGACCAGACCGGCTTCAATCATTTCTTCGGCGCGACGGCGCGAGGCGATTCCGGCTTGCGCGATAAGTTTTTGTAGACGTTCCTGCATAATTCATTATAACTGAGAAGTGAGAACTGAGAACTGACAGTGAAAGAAAAAATAAACTGTCGGTTCTCAGTTCTCACTTCTCAGTTATTACTGAACTAAATCCTCAAAATCTTCAATCGAAGGCAGCTCCGATAAATCCTTTAAGCCGAATTGAATCAGAAAATCTTTCGACGTGCCGTATTGCATCGGACGCCCGACGGTTTCCTTGCGACCTTTGGCGACAATCAGGCGTTTATCGAGCAGGGTTTTGATTGCCGAAGCCGACTGGACGCCGCGAATTTCCAGAATTTCGGGAACGGTGACGGGCTGTTTGTAAGCGATGACGGCGATGGTTTCCAGCGCGGCGAGCGAGAGCTTGGCGCTCGGGCGCGTTTTCAGAAAAGCGCGGATGTGTTCGTGATGCTCGGGGCGCGTCGAGATTTGCCAGCCGCCGCCGATTTCCCGCAACTGCAAACCGCCTTCGCGCTGCTCGTATTCTTTCGCCAGTTCTTCGACGGCGGCTTGAATCGCTTCGCGTTCTTCTTCCAGCACGTCAGCCATCGTTTTGACGCTTATCGGTTCGTCGGAAACAAAGATTAAAGCCTCGCAAATCGCCATTAATTCGGCGATGCCGCGCGGTTGTTTTTCTACTTCTTCTAAAACTTCATCTGTCATAGGCAGATTTTAACAGGATGGACAGGATTGGCAGGATAAAATAAAAGAAATCCACTTGAGTTTTACTCGCTTAATCCTGCCCATCCTGTCTATCCTGTTTGAATTTTACGTAAAATGATGTCGCCGAAAATCTTTTCCTGCACTAGCTGGACGCTTTCCGCGCGGACGATTTCCAGCACGGCGATAAAAGCTAAAACCAGCTCGCTTTTCGAGCGCATCTGCTCGAAAAATTCGCGTAAATTTATTTCTTTCGCCTTGAAAATCTGCCTTTTCAGTTTGTCCAGCATTTCTGCCAGCGAGATTTCCTCGCGCTCGATTTCCAGTTCGATTTCCTGCCGCTGTCGCGCCAGAATTTTTTGAAAGACGTTGAGCAAATCAAACACGGTGGCGTTTGTTTCGGCGTTGTTTTCGTCCGATTCGATTTTGCCGCGCGCAAAAACGGCTTGCTCGACCGTCGCGCGCGACCAGAGCATCTCCGCCGCGTTTTTGAATTTCTGGTGTTCGAGCAGGCGATTGACCAGTTCCTGTCGCGGGTCTTCCATCTCTTCTTCGCTTTCGCTCGCCGGGTCGCGCGGCAGCAGCATTTTCGATTTTATCTCGATCAAAGTCGCCGCCATCACCAGAAAATCGCCCGCCACCGAGATGTCGAGCCGTTCCATCAGGCGAATGTATTTCAAATATTCGTCCGTTATTTTCGCAATCGGGATGTCGAAAATATTCGCCTGTTCCTGCCGGATAAGATACAGCAGCAAATCGAGCGGTCCGGCAAATTCGCCGAGCTTCAGATTAACCTCGTCGCGCGATTGGGCGACGATTTCCGGCTGCTCCGTGTAGAAATCGAAAGTGAGTTGTTCGGGCGTCTGCTGTTCCATCGGACTAACTGATAACTGATAACTGATAACTGATAGTTAAGAATGATTTTCAACTATCAGTTATCAGTTATCAACTCTCACTTAAATATATTTCGTTTCCCTGAGATAAATTATGTAATCGATTTTCGGCGGCGTAAATCCTTCCTCGCGCAGCTTTAAAATGATATTTCCGCGATGAATCGAGGAATGAAACAAAACGTGCGTCAAAAGCTCGCGGTAAGTGTTTTCATAGGCGACGCCTTCGCTGGTTTTGTATGCGGCGCGGATGTCCAAGCCTTCGTCGTCGAAACCGCGCAAAAGCTGCTCGTATTTTTCAGACGTTTCGCGCGCCAGCGCGCCGCAATCTTCCAAAGTCAAATTTTGCCAGAAATCGAATCCGGTCGAGTCTTTTCCGTAAAGCCGCGCGAAATATTCCTGTTCGGTGACGAGCAGGTGCGCCAGAATTTTCCGCGATTTTTCCGAAGGTGAATTTTTCAGCGCGACGATTATCCGGCGGTTCGCCCAATCGTTGTACGCGAAAAGATGACGCAGATGCTCGACGGTGTTCATTTTAACTCAGGCGTAAAATCAATCTAAATAATAAGACTTACGCATTTTTTTTCAAACGCGTAAGTCTGAAAAACGATTAAGGCGGAAATTATAAATCTAAACAACCGGTTTGATTTTCCATGTAGTATCTTATTTAGGATTTGCTTGTGATTCCCAATTTTTCATAGACGTCCTGCAAGGTCGGGCGGGCAATCGAGCGGGCTTTTTCCGCGCCGGTTTGTAAAATATTTTCCAGCTCGGCGTCCGTGTAATCTTTTACTTTCGCCTGAAACGGGCGCAGAAATTCGACGACCGCTTCCGCCAGTTCGGTTTTGAAGTGACCGTAGCCTTTGCCCGCGAAATGCGCTTCTGATTCTGCGGGCGTTTTGCCGGTCGTCAGGTGGTAAATCGTCAAAAGATTGTTAATCGCCGGGCGCGTCTCGTCAAAGCGGATGTCCGTGCCGGAATCGGTGACGGCGCGCTTGATTTTTTTCGTAATCGCGTCGGCGTCGTCCAATAAGAATATCGAGCCGTTTAAGTTTTCGTCCGATTTCGACATTTTTTTCGCGGGTTCCTGCAAAGACTGAATTTTCGCGCCGACGGGCGGGATAAACGGTTCGGGAATCTTAAATGTCTCACCGAAATCTCGATTAAATCTTTCCGCTACATCGCGTGTCAATTCCAAATGCTGTTTTTGGTCTTGTCCGATTGGAACAAGGTCAGTTTGATAAAGCAAAATATCCGAAGCCATCAAAACTGGATATGTGAAAAGCCCCGCGCCGACGCGCTC
>DATHBC010000867.1:0-5885 GCA_035296345.1 Pyrinomonadaceae bacterium
ACGGATGCGGGCGCGGCAGCCGCGCGCCGCGTCGGCGAACTGGTCAGCGTTCACGTCATCCCGCGCCCGCACGGCAGCGTCGACGACGTCATGCCGATAGGCTTGAAGTAAGCAGCGAGCGGTGAGCAGCGAGCAGTCAAAACTGCCTTTTCTGCTCACCGCTTACGGCTCGCCGCTCACTAAATTATGATTATCGCACGCATACTCGGCACGGTCGTCGCGACGCAGAAGGACGAACGGCTGCACGGTAAAAAGCTTCTTATCGTCAAACCGATAAACCTCGACGGCACAGACCAGAGCGGTTATCTGGTGGCGGTCGATACGGTCGGCGCGGGTTTTCACGAGAAAGTTATCGTCGTCGCCGGTTCGTCGGCGCGTCTGGCGGAAGGTAACAAGGATTGTCCGGTCGATTCGGCAATCATCGGTGTAATTGACACGATTGATTTTATTTAGAGAGGCAGCAGTATGAAAAAGATTAATTACACAAGGGGTTTGGCATTGACGATAATGCTGGCGTTCTGGTTTTTGCCCGACGCCAGCGCGCAGGGCTACGGCGACCGGAACACCACCGGCGACGGGAAGCTGGCGATACAGGGAAAAGTTTTTTTGCCGAACGGAAATCCGGCAGCGGGCGTCACGGTTTCCTATAGCGGAACCGAATTTGTCAGCGGCACGGCGCGCACCGACGACAGCGGCAATTTCCGTTTCAGCAATCTGCCGCCGGGCAATTACACGGTGACCGTCAGGGGAACCGAAGCCTTCGAAACCGACACCGAATCAGTCGCGATGGGCAAGGAAAGCTCTGCCGGGCAGTCTTTTACGGTCGTTTTCAATCTCAGAAGCAAGGGAACTAAAAAGGGCGATTTATCCGCCAATCCTTTTTTCGCCAATGTGCCGAAAGAAGCTCTGAAAAAATATCAGGAAGCGGCGGAAAGCGTGAAGAAAAACGATTTGAAAGCCGCCGTGGCGTCGCTCGATGCGGCGATTGCGATTTATCCCGATTTTGCGTTTGCCTACAACGAAAAAGGACTTCTGCTGGTCAGGCAGAACGAGCTGGACAAAGCGCTCGAAGCATATGTTAAGGCAATCCAAATCAAGCCGGATTACTTTGACGCGAAATTTAATTTCGGCTACGCGCTGCTGAACAAAAAGCAGTACGAACAAACCGAGATGATTTTCCGCGATTTGCTGAAGCAGAAAAACGATTTGCCGACGGCGCATATGTATCTCGCCATCGCGCTGACCGGTTTGAAAAAATACGACGAGGCGGAAGCCGAATTGAAACAGGCGATTTCGCTGAAAGGCGGCGAAAATCTGGCGCAGGCGCACAGGTATCTGGGCGGCATCTACATCCAGAAAAATCGCCACGCCGAAGCCATCAGCGAACTGCAAAAATATCTGGAATTGTCGCCGAAAGCGCCGGACGCCGAAAAGCTGAAAGCGATAATCGAAGATTTGAAAAAGAAAACCAACTGATTAAAAATGCAGCTCGCTCGCGTTATCGGAACAGTCGTTTCCACAGTTAAAAACGAATCGCTGCACGGGCGAAAGTTTCTGATTGTGCAGACGCTGGACGCCGATTTAAATCCGAAAGGCAAACCGACGGTCGCGCTCGATTCGGTCGGCGCCGGCGTCGGCGAGCTGGTTTTCTGGTGTCGCGGAAAGGAAGCTTCGTTTCCCTTCAGGCGCGACAGCACGCCGACCGACTGCACGATTGTCGGCATCGTCGATTCGGAAGAACACGTTTATAAAGGTGAGCAGTGAGCGGTTAGCCGTAAGCAGTTTGAATCAGACTCAATTGCTTCTGCTCACAGCTCACTGCTCACAGCTTACTGAAAAATGCTTTTAGCCAAAGTCATCGGAAACGTCGTCGCGACGCAGAAAAATCAGCGTTATGAAGGCGCGCGCGTGATGCTCTGCCGGCAGATTGCGCCCGACGGCGCGGAGATGGAAAACACGCTGCTCGCGCTCGATTCCGTTTCGGCGGGCGAAGGCGATATTGTCATCGTCGTGCAGGAAGGCTGGAGCGCGTCGACCGCAACGACCGGAAAAGCCGGCGCGGCGATTGACTCGGCAATCATCGGCGTGGTCGATTATATAGATTTGCTGCCGGACGAGAAAAAATAGCGGTAATAATGATTAACGAAAACACTCAAAAATTAGCCGAGCGAATCGCGCTTCTCTTGCAGCAGGAAAGCGGCGAGCAGCCGAAAGACGATTTTTCGGCTTTGCAGGCGACGCTCGAAAAAATCAATCAAAGACTGGATAAGATAGAAACTCAAATCGCCGTTCAGAATTCAAATCCGCAATCCCAAATCCCAAATCCCAAATCGTTTCATCCGAGCCAGGAAAAATTTGCCGTCGCCGAGGCGATTGTGCCGGAGATTCTCGAACATTTTCAAACGAAAAAGGCTTGCACGTTCGAGCCGAACGGCAAGCCCTGCGACCATTGCGCGATGTGCAGCACGCGCGGTTTTTGAGTTTATTTATTATTGTTTGTTTGCGTCGCGGCGAATCGAGTTCGGGTCGCCTATTTTCGGCGCTTGACGCGAGCCTTCTTCGGCTTTGAAGAAAGGTTCTTCCTTAAATCCGAACATGCTTGCCGTGATGACCGCCGGAAACGAATTGCGCGCCGTGTTGTATTTCGTCACCGCGTCGTTATAATCGAGCCGCGCCGCGTTGATGCGGTTTTCCGTTCCCGCCAGATCGTCCTGCACTTTCATAAACGCTTCATTCGAGCGCAGCTGCGGATAATTTTCCTGCAAGCTCAAAAGCCTTCCGACGGTGCCGCCGAAACTGTTGTTGGCGTCGATAACCGCCTGTTTTTGTTCGGGTGTTTTATCGCCGTCCGAGCCTTGCGGCGCGGCTGACGTCGCGTTTAAAAGCCTGGAGCGAGCGTCGGCAATCTGCCCGAAAACTTCCTGCTCCTGGATAGCCGACATTTGAGCGACCTTAACGAGATTGTCAATCAAATCGGCGCGGCGCTGCAACTGGCTTTCGACATTCGCCCATTTGCCTCTGACGCCCTGCTGCTGCGCCGTTAAATCATTGTAGCTGCAACCGCTTGCGCCGAAAGCGACAAGCAGCGCGATAGTTAGTAGAATTGTTTTTCTCATTACTTTAATCTTCTCCATAAAAAGTTAATTGTTAATCGTTAATCGTTAATGGTAATCATCGGCTCGTCTCGGTTCGGTTCGCCACTGACAATTAACCATTAAAAATTAACCGTTTACGATTTATTCACTTTATCAACCGCCTCGATGACGCTTTCGATTTCGCTCATATAGGCGGAAAACAACTCGTTTGCCGAAATTTCGTTCAGCGAATTAGATGCGTTTTTCTCGCCGCGCAATGCGATAATTTTTTCAAACGGCTCGGCGTTTATTTTCAAATGCCGAATCGTCGCCGCGATGACTTCGCGCTTTCGCAAGGGCGGCTCGACGCCGTGCAAAAGCAAAACGGCGCGAAACAGGGTGGCAAAGTTCGCGAGGCTTTCAATCATCAGCAGGACGAGATTTTCGGCAGACATCGAAGCCGGAATGTAAAGCCGCCGCAGCTGAATCAGCTTGCTGCGCAGCTCGTATTCGGTCTGGTGGCGCAGGTATTCGTCGGAAATTTCCAGATTTTGCAGAACGTCCGTCCCGTAGAGCACTTTGCGCGCTTTTTCCATCTGGTGAAACTCGATAGGGAAAACGTCCGCCGCGTTTTTCAATTCGCCGACCGTAAAATAAACCGGCAGAGAATGTCCCATCCGCTGCCACTCGCGCATCGGAGCCTGCGCGGCGCGCAAATCCTTCGGTCGAATCTCGTGCAGCGCAATCAAAATATTGTAATCCGAAGCGTCCGGCACGAATTCGCCCGTCGCCGCCGAACCGTATAAAATCACCGCCGCCAGATTCCTTCCGTGTGACGATTTCAAATCGTCAATAAATGCACTGAATTGATTTCCTGCAAGTGTCATAATCTAAGTTTCAGGATTGATTTCCTAATCGGTCAATCCGTTGATGCGCAGTTTTTACCAACTTTGTTAACTTATCAAGCGCATCATTAATATTTTGCAACTTATCTTCGCTTCTAATCTGAGCATCAACTAAAGCCGCTATTTTGGCTTCCAGATTCTCATTGTCTTTAACGGAATCTTCCAGCCTGTCATCATGGTTAGCGAGCAGATTCGATAATAAGGTTATAGCTTCCTCTACAGTTTTAACTCGCATCTCAAGCTTTCCAAATCTTTCTTCACTACTCATAAGCTCTCCAATATTTGCAGTTTGCGTTTTGCATTTTCGGGCTACCAATCGCCGCCCGCGCCGCCGCCGTCGAAATCGCCGCCGCCGCCGAATCCGCCCCAACTGTCGCCGCCGGAGCTGCCGCCGCCCCAATCGCCCGACGAAGAACTGCTTCCCCAGCCGCTCGAAGAACTGTTGGAAATGCTGTTGGCGATGACCGAGCCGATAACCCACGGCAGAACGCTTCCGCCGCCTCCGCCGAAACCGCCGCCTCCGCCGCCCCAGCGGTCGCGGTCGTTTCCGCCGCGTCTGGACGAACGGCTGAAAATCGCCATAATGACGATAAACGCGATAAACAGGCAGCAGATGCCGCCGAGGCTGCCCGAGGTTCTTCTGCCGCCGCCTCTTTCTCTGGTTCGCCCGGTTGCCGGAGCCTCGTTCGCCGCAGGCTGTTCGGCGACGTTTCCTTTCGTTTCAATCGTGCGGATAAACGCTTCTATCGTGTCGGAGACGCCTTTGGTGTAATCGCCTTGTTTGAACGCCGGGACGAGATGTTGACGCTGCAATTGTCCGACCACGCCGTCGGGCAGCTCGTCCTGCAAATCCTTGCTGACCTGCGTGAAATATTTGCGGTCGTCAATTGCCACGAAAAGCAGCGCCGAAGGGTTATCGTCCTCTTTCGAGCCGATGCCCCAGCCGCGCGCGACCGCCAGCGAGTAATCGAAAATCGGTCGGTCGCCCGTCGTCCTGACGACGGCGACGGCTAATTCGACTTTCGGATTCGTTCCGCTCGTAAACTCTCTGATGCGTTTTTCGAGCGCTTGTTTAGCGCCTGCATCCAGAACGCCCGCGTAATCCATCACGGGCGAAGTCGGCGCGCCGAGCGGCGATTCGTTGATGGAAAAGTCCTGCGAAAAAACATTCAGGCTTGCCAAAAACAGAGTTATGACAAGCAGAAAATTCGATTTTGCCAACGAGCGTCGTATCTTCATTACTTTATAATTACATTTTCGCAAATCACACACGAATACGAAAGCCCGTTTTATAAAGTTCCTAATTTTCCAGCAGCGCGTGAAGCAGAAAATGCAGCAGAAAAAACAACGCGACGCCCGCAAAAACCGAGAGGGAAACCAGCGGACGCTTGCCGCCGTGATGATTGACTTCGGGAATTAAATCGCTCGCCGCGACATAAAGCGTCACGCCGCACGCGACGGGAAGAGCGTAATTGATGGCAAATTCGATGTTTTGCCCGACGAGCAGAAAGCCGACGACGCCGATAAAAGTCGTCAAGCCGACCAGCGACGTCGCCAGAAAAACTTCGCGAAAATTTTTTCCGGCGGCGAGAATCATCGAGGCAATCGTAAAGCCTTCGGGAAATTTGTGCAGAAAAACGGCGATGAAAACCAGCAGCCCGGCTTTATAGTCGATTTGGGAAGCGGCGGCAATCGAAACGCCGTCGAAAAAGGTGTGAATCATCAAACCGCCGATTGCCGTGTAAGCCGATTTGGTGGAAATCAGATGGTCGCTGTGAACTTCTTCGCCCAGATGAAAATGCGGCGCGACGGTATGCTCGAAAAACTGCGTCAGCAGGTAGCCGCCTAACAGCAAAGCCATCGGAAAAACCAGCGTTTCGCCGCTGAAAGGCGAGTTTTTATCGGC
>DATHBC010000868.1:0-5728 GCA_035296345.1 Pyrinomonadaceae bacterium
GCGTCATGCGCACCGCCAAATCAATAAAAAACTGCTGCTGCTCGCCGTACGGAATATTGCTCGTCGCTCCTTCAATCACCGAATAAAGCTTATCGCTGCCGTCGATGTCGATGCGGTAAACGCCGTTCAGCCCGAACGAGGGATTACAGGCGTTTCCGCTCGTTATCCTTTCGCGAGTGCCTTGCGCGTAAAGCGTTCCGGTTCCGATGCAGGCGGCAAGTAAAATTGCCGAAATCATTATAAAGCGCGCGGTTTTTCGTCTCATTTCGCCCCTTGTAAATTCCTTTTTTGCTTTTGATAACTGTATTATACGACGAGTTTGACAAATATTATACAAAAAAGAAACGCCGGAATCCGAGTTGAGCTTTCAAATTTGCGCTTCGGTTTTCAAAGGGCGACAAAAATAGAAATGACCCCGGTTTTCTAACCAAAAGAAATGTAGTCATTCCGGCATTCGCCCTAATGTCCGGCGGTTATTACGGGCGGCATAAATACGGGATTTGCCTTCGAAACGTTTGCGCTGTCTGTTTTGGGAATAATCGGCGGCATCGCCGTGAAAGCTTACGAAACGAAAGTCTCGCCGAAATTCAAAAAGGTCGACGGCAAAGTCGTCGTCATCGACGCGGCGGTGGTCGGCGACATCACGTTTTACCGCAGCTGAAAAAATTCGTCCGACGAATACGCGGGCGCGAAAATCGTCCTCGCTTTTTTGTGCGGCGCGCGCCCGAAAATCCTTTTTCAAAGTTTCCCGATATGTTACGATTAGCGAAATATACCGGAGGAAACAATATGTCTTATCTTCAAAAACATTCGGGCGTCGTCAAAGGTTTTCTACTCGGCAGCCTTCTGGTTTTTTCGCTGATGTTTATCGTGTCGAGCGGGAACCGGGAGGAGCAGCCCGCGCAAAAGACAATTTCGTTTGACGAAGCCGTAGCGCGCATCGAAACGGACGATATTAAGGAAATCAGAATCAAAAACGGAACGGCGGAGTTTTTAAGCGACGGGCAGCTCGCCTACGCGACCGACGTTTCCGAACGCCGGATGAGTCTGCTGCTGCGCCAGTTGGGTTCGGAAGTCGAAAAAGTCAGCTTCGCGCCCGAACCGAAAGACCCGCTCATCTACCTGTTTCAGATTTTGTTCTGGCTGTTTTTCATCAGCCCGCCCGTTATCGTCGTCCTGCTGCTGGTAATCATCAAAAAAATGGACGCGAAAAGCTGAGCCGGTTTTGAATTAGCCGCGCAAAATAAAGGGCAGGAGAAATCCTGTCCTTTTCTTCCGCTTGACGCATCATTTCTTTCTCGCCGCTGCCTGCGAAGGCGCCGCCCGAATAATCTATGAGCTTTTCGATTAGACAATTAACCGCCGACGATTGGCGCGAATTTTCGCGGGTTCGTCTGAAAGCCCTGCAAACCGACCCGCTCGTTTTCGGCTCGACCTACGAAAAAGAATCGCGGTTTACCGAAGCCGACTGGCGCAGCCGCTTGCAGCCGCCGGCGAAAGATTCCGCCGTTTTTATGCTTTTTGCCGGTGATGAAGAAGGCGAAGAAACGCCAATCGGAATCACGGGCGTTTCCGTCTTTCGCGACGACCCGACGGGCAAAACCGCCATTCTCTGGGGCTCGTGGCTGGAGCCGGATTTTCGCGGAAAAGGCTTGTCGAAACTGATGTATCAGGCGCGCCTCGACTGGGCGAAACGACATCCGAACATTAACCGAATCATCGTCTCGCACCGCGCCTCAAACGTCGCTTCAAAATACGCCAATCAGAAACACGGATTTACATTCACCCGCACGCACGAAAAAGTCTGGACGGACGGCGCGACCGAAGACGAAGTCTGCTACGAGCTTTATCTGAACCCGGAATAACAAGGAATGATTAATTTAATGTAACGCGAGACAGTTGTCGCAAACGCGCCGACACTCATTCCAAATCCGCGGACGGTTGTTTCATCTCGGCGGATGGCATTTTCAAGCTGAAAAAGCCGAAAAACTGGCGACAAGTTTTGCCGAGAGTTCCGCCCGGCAAGCAAAAACGGGCGGGAAAGAATCGAACTTTCTAAACCTATGTTCTCATAAAAACATCCAGTGAAAGGTTATTGCATTTATGCAATAAAACAATGCAAATAATCTTTATCGTGTTATGATTTGCTTATGAGCGTGGTTGTTTCAACTTCAGAAATTAAACTAACCGAAACCGAGGCGGGCGTTCTTCGCATCGGCGATTCGCGCGTTTCTCTGGACACGGTAATTATCGCTTTTGCTCAAGGCGCAACGCCTGAACAGATTGTCGAAGATTACGATTCGCTGGAACTCGCCGAAGTTTACGCCGCCATCAGCTATTACCTGCAAAACCGCGAGGAAGTGGACGCATATTTAGCCCAAAGAAAAGTCCTGCGCGACGAACTGCGCCGCGAAATAGAATCGCGCTCAAGTCCGCAAGGCATCCGCGAAAGACTTCTGGCTCGCCGCCGCCGGTCCTTATGATTCACTTTCTTTCCGACGAGGATTTCAACCGCCGAATCCTGCGCGGTCTGCGTCGCCGCCTGCCCGCGCTCGATGTCGTCCGCGTGCAGGATGTCGGGCTAATTACCCGACCCGACACGGAAGTTCTGGAATGGGCGGCAAAAGAAAATCGCGTCCTCTTAACGCACGACGTAACTACGATGAGCAAACACGCCTTCGACCACGTAAATCAAGGATTATTGATGCCCGGAGTGATTGAAGTCTCACAACTCGTTCCAATCGGCGAAGCAATCGAAGAGCTAATCTTAATCGCTGAATGCAGTCTGGAAAACGAATGGCAAAATCAAGTTGTTTTCCTGCCGCTTAAGAGCTAATCGAAAACTTTGGCAACAAGTTTTGCCGAGAGTTCCGCCCGGCAAGCAAAAACGGGCGGGAAAGAATCGAACTTTCTAATCCAATGTACTCACGACGGCATTCGCCAAAATTCAATAATTTCAAGCTTTACGCTTATCGGACAGATTCGGGCATACCTGTCCGATAAGCATTGTGACGGCTTCGATTAAATCTCAACCTTCTCAATCACGCCGACCCAATGTCCGGCGTCCAGCGTGCCGTTGGCGAATTCCGAGACAAGGGTAAAAACCTGGTCGGAGAATCCGCCGACGTTGAGGATGTCGGCGCGTTCCTGGGCTTGCGTGTGGGCGTAAGGCTGGATGTCGATGCAGACGAGTTTGGCGTCGGCGTTGCGCGCCTTAAACTCGTTCCACTGGCGCATGACGGCTGTTCCGTTGTTCCACGCGCGGTTGGTGTCGACCCACGATTCGTTATCCGAAACGTAAATCACCGCGTCGCCGTGCGCGCGTTTCGCGTTCAGCGAGACGAGCGGCGCGGAGCAGTTGGTTCCGCCCGAAGGCAGATTCGCCAGCTTCTGCGCGTTGGTCATCACGGAATCGCGCGGGTTCAAATCCGCGGGAACGATGTGGTCGCTGAACGGGACGACTTCCGCCGAAGGGTTTTTGCGCAGGATTGCCGCCGCCACCAGAGCCGCCACGTCAATGCATCTTACGGCAGACGTCGCGCCTTTGCGATAGCCCGTCACAGCCGAATGCATCGAGCCTGAAATGTCGGGGAAAACGTAAACTTTTCCTTTGATTTCCGGCACGTTTTCCGTCGCGATTTCCATCGCGTCCTGCAATGCTTCGGTGACGGCGCGCGGCATTTCGCGGTTTTGCGAAGCCGCCGTGAACGCGACGAGCAGTTGATACGGGAAAACCCGCGCTCTGCCGATTGCCTCGCGGTCGCGCAGGCGGTCGGCAATCAGCTCGACCATTTTCGCGTCTTTAAAGACGCCGTGACGCTGGAATGTGTTGAGATTCATGCGCGTCATCTGCCAGCCGGCGCTGCGCGCGATTTCCGTCCATTCTTTTGTGCTGATGGGCAGCGCCGTCAGCATCTGGAAAGGAACGTCGGGCACTTCCAGCGTGTCGCCGTTTTTGAAACGCTCGAAGGCTTTGACGATTTCCGGCAGCTTGTCCATATCGATGTCGCGACCGATGAAATAGCCGTAAAGAGCTTCTTTTTCCGCGTTCGACGGTTTCGGGTGAACCATTTTCAGAACGTCGGCAAACGATGGCTGAGCGCCGATTGATTGTTTGAAAATCTGCTCGGGCTTGCGCGTTTCGAACCATTCGCGCACGAGGCGTTTCGGCAAGGAACCGAGCGATTTTCTGCCCGTCGCGCCCGAACGCATAATCTGCACGAAGTTGCGCAGCATTTTTCCGTTGTCAATCACGCGCGGAAAGACTTTTTCCAGAAGAGTTTTGTCTCTGGAAGCGAGAACCGCGACGAGCAGCGCGGGCATATCTTTCATAAAGCCTTTTTCGCGGGCGAAGACGGCGGTTTTCGCCACGAATTCCGCGTCGAGGTCTTTCGCCAGCGCGAGAACGTTTTCGAGCTGCTCGCCCGCGTCGGCGTAAAAAGTGTGGCTGAAACAGCCGGTCGCCGCGTATTGCGCGAGAGCCTGTTTCGGCGAGAGTTTGTAAGCCAATCCGCCGGCTTCGTTGACCGTATCGGCTTTCGGGGTGAACAATCCTTTAACGGTTTGAAATAAAGTTTTATTTGCCATGATTTCCTCCTATTTGGACAAAGTTTTGCATTCCTTTCGGAAGCGAGTCTTAATTCATTTAAAATTGAAAATTGTATATTATTAAAGAGTTATTATTATTACGAAAAATCAGTATCGATTAATTATTTATGCCTAGACCTGAAAAAATTCCTGAAAAACAAAAAGAAAGAATCTATCGACTTGAAAAGATAATTGAACAGTCCGCCAGTGTAGGTAATCTTGAAAAAGCCGAAATTGCTCTTAGCGATTTAAAACCAATACTTAATCGCTATCACCATAAAGCCAGACTTTTGCAATCCTATCTAGTTTTCTATGAAGGAGCATTAGAATCGTGGAATCTAGAGTTAGCAAAAAGGGGGTTTCAATATGTAAGAGAACGAGCAAGTAAAGAGACGCGACTTTATTTAGAAGCAACAGTATTACTTGCAATATCTCACCTACGCGAAGAAAATCTTTTTTCTGCAGAACCTTTAATATATGAGGTGCTTAATAATGAGCATTTTGTTCCGTCAGAGAAACAAAGACAAATATTTATAAAAGAAGTTATTGATAGGTTCGACCAAGAAGGTGCAATTGTCGCTTTAGCTAGAACTTATAAAGAATCAATTTCAGAGGCTGTTTTACATAAGAAAGCCGTAAGCTTATTAAAAAAAGGATTAAGTGAACAGGAATTAGAAATTCATTTAGGCGAAAGCGTTCCAGACCAAGCAAAAAGTTTCATTTTGAAAGTTAATCAACTTTCAAGAAACTTATTACCACCTAACGAAAAACTTTTACTGCCAAATCCTCGTGATGCAATGAAAAATCATAAAGTAGGCAACTTAGTTTTCAGAGGAATAAAACGGCGCTTATACAAATACCTTTGTGCTGAGGATTCAGAAGTATATCAAGCTTGGCTACATAAAGGATTAGATGCAATTGTAAGTGAATCATATGTAGCAGGAGCAGTAGTAGCAGTCCTTACTGATTTAAAAATCGGTGTAGGTGCAATTGCCGTTGGCATTACTTCTTTAGCCTTAAAACAAGGAATTTATAAATTCTGCGAGTCAAATAAGCCGCAATCTTTTATGAGTCTTCGTAAAAGATTTAACGGGTGACAAAATAGAAAAGACGTTTGCGCGTGAACAGCTTAGGGACACCG
>DATHBC010000869.1:0-9807 GCA_035296345.1 Pyrinomonadaceae bacterium
ATCCGCGAGCAAAGGCTCGAAACGCTGCTTAATTCTTCGGCGTAGTTATTCCTAAGGTCAGATTGTATCTTGCCGATTTCACCTTCGTTGCCGGCTGCAAAAAGACGCGAATCACGTAATCGCCCGTCTGCGGCGCGGGAAAAGTGTAGTTGTAATTTTCAAAAAATTTGGTGAAAAATTTGCCTTCTTCGGTCGGACTTAAAATTACAAACGTCGCCACTTTTCCTTTCGGAACCGAGGCGATTTTCACGCGAATTATCTGTCCTTCCCGCGCCGAAAAAACGTATTCGGCTTGCTCGTCGCCTTTCACCGTGCCGCTCGCGGTCGCCGCGGATTTCCCTTTCGCGAATTTAATGCGATTCGGCTCGGCTTTCCCGCCGTTCTGCGCATCGGCGTTGACGAAACAGAAAAGCAGCATCGCGATTGCAACAATTGTTTTTGTTTTCATAATATTTTATTTATCGCCAGTATGAACGCAATTTTACACTGTTTTTGCTAAGATAATCGTTAATTATGTCGAGACCCGAAAAAAAAGAATACGCCGAATACTACGAAACCTATGTTTCGCTGGTCGCTGAAACGGACATCGTTTCCGCTCTGCAAAATCAGCTTGCCGAAATCGAAAATCTTTTCGCCGAAATCACGGAAGAAAAAGGCGCGCACGCTTACGCCGAAGGCAAATGGAGCATCAAGGAACTGGTCGGGCATATGAACGACGGCGAGCGAATTTTCTCCTATCGCGCGCTGCGCATTTCGCGCGCGGACAAGACGCCGATTGAAGGCTTCGAACAAGACGGGTACATCGAAAACTCGAATTTCAACGCCGCGAGCCTTGCCTATTTGCTCGAAGAATTTGCGCTGCTGCGCCGGGCAAACATTCTGCTTTTCAAAAATCTTTCGGCGGACGGCTGGTCGCGAACCGGAACGGCGAGCGGCTGGGAATTTTCCGTGCGCGCGCTGGCTTACATTATGGTCGGTCACGTCCGCCATCACGCCAATATCCTGAAAGAAAGATATTTAAACGTTTAGCCGCGAAAATACGCCGGGCGCGCAAAATAAAACCGATTTTTTGCGGCTTTTGCGCTTTCTTTTTTGCGTTTATGATTCCGCTTCCTGATTGAATGAAATTCGACGCAGTCATCATCGGCGCGGGCGCAGCCGGACTTTTCTGCGCGGCGGAAGCCGGAAAACGCGGACGCCGCGCGCTCGTCATCGAGCACAACGCGCAGGTCGGGCGCAAGATTCTGATTTCCGGCGGCGGTCGCTGCAATTTTACCAACGTCGATACAAAAGCGGAAAATTTCGTTTCGCAAAACCCGCATTTCCCGAAATCCGCGCTGGCGCGCTACACGCCGCAGGATTTCGTCGAGCTGGTCAAAAAACACCGTATTCAGTTTTACGAAAAAAAGCTCGGACAGCTTTTCTGCCGGGAATCTTCGCGTCAGATTGTCGAGATGCTTCTGGCGGAATGCCGCGCGGCGCGAGCCGAGATTCGCACGAGCTGCACCGTGAAAAGCGTCGAGCGAAGCGATTCGTTTCAAATCGAAACGAACCAGGGCGTTTTTCAAAGCGAATCTTTAGTGATTGCGACGGGCGGACTTTCGTTTCCGAAAATCGGCGCGAGCGGTTTCGGTTATCAAATCGCCGAAAAATTCGGCTTGAAACTGACCGAGACGCGCGCCTCGCTCGTGCCGCTCGTCTTCGAGAAAAAGGCGCAGAATTTCGTCAGGCTGGCGGGCGTTTCCGTCGATTCGATTGCTTCGTCGGGCAAAGCCTCGTTTCGGGAAAACATCCTGTTCACGCATCGCGGTCTTTCCGGTCCCGCCGTTCTGCAAATCTCGAATTACTGGCAAAAGGAAAAAGCCGTTTCCATTGATTTACTGCCTGAACGGGACGCGCTCGATTTGCTCGAAAAAAATCATTCCGGCAAACAAACTCTGGAAAATTTTCTGAGCCGTTTTCTGCCGAATCGTTTCGCCGAAGTCTTTACGGCGCAGAATTTCGCCAACAAGCCTCTGAACCGGTTAAGCCGCCGGGAAATCGAGCAAATCGCCGAAAGGCTGAGCCGGTGGCAGGTGAAATTTGTCGAAACCGAAGGCTACGACAAGGCGGAAGTTACGCTCGGCGGCGTCGATACAAGCGAGCTTTCGTCGCAGACGATGGAAGCGAAAAAAGCTCCGGGACTTTATTTTATCGGCGAGGTCGCGGACGTCACGGGCTGGCTCGGCGGCTATAATTTCCAGTGGGCTTGGTCGTCCGCCTTCGCCGCCGGACAGGCTATTTGAAAGGCGACAAGGATAAGGGCAAAGAAAGATTTGCGAAAATATCAATCGTTTAAAGGTAGTGTCCAAATTTGAGCCGCTAAAGGAAATTTCTATTTAAAGGTAATTCTAGATAGAGATTTTCTTACCAATTTTGAGCGCAGCACTAACCACATTCCGAAAAGAAAAATTAATCCGTAGAAGCAGGTAATATTTAAACTTTCGCTAAATGTATCAGGCACTCCGAACGGGTCGGCATCATCAGCCATTTTTGCCCCGACAGGGTCAATTATTCCAAAAATGCCGATTATCACGCCGAGAAGTCCAGACAGTATAAAAATACTGCCGAAACAAATTCGTAATAATTGAGTTATCTTAAAAACCACTACTTTATTCACTTAAATTATCATAAAAGAAAATGTGTTGCCGGAAATCATTTCCAGCAACACAAATCCGGTCAAACCGTCCGCCGCTTGCAGGACGCTTCGGGCGGCGTGGTCGAAGTCGTTTCGGATTCCGCCGGGCGCATTGTCAGTTCCCGAATCGTCAGCGGCGCGGGCGCTCAGCCGAGATAGTGAAAATCATTTTAATGAGCATAATTAAGGCGGATTAAATTCCCGCCTTTTAATTTATCTCCCGCCGAAAATCATCGTCAGAATCGCAATAATCAAAATTATAAACAACACAAAAAGCGTAATCTTTATCCAGCTGTACGGGCGGTCGCCCTGGACTTCGCCGGTTCTGCCGTTGACGACGATTTGGAAGGTTTTGCCGTTGAACTGATACGCGCCCGCGTAAACCGGCAGCAGCAGATGTTTGAAGGTGACGTCGGAAAAATCGGTCGAGACGCTGTGAACGCGCTGTTCGTCGCCGCCGATGTCCTGTCGCACGTCCGTCTGAATCACGCCGCCGGCGATTCGTTTGAAAACTTCAAAGCCTTCCGGCAGCGCGACCTGATAAGTCTGCGCCTTGTGACCGGACAAAAACGCCGGCTCGTAGGATTTGAGTTCCTGCAAATCCCACGGCTCAAGCCGGTCGAGATATTTCTGCGGCAGCGATTTCGTCGCCGGAATGCAAACGTCGTCAAATCGGCGCGAGACGTAGCCGCTCGCCGGATACCAGTTTGTATGGCGCACCTGCCGCGATTTTTGCTCGCCGTTTTCCGTGTAATATTCGGTCTGGTAATAATGCTCGCCGCGCTCGCCCGCGTAGGAGCTTTGCGAAAAAGCGTCGTACGTCCAATACGGGATGTAGATGCTGCTCATTTTGTCGGGACGCGCAAAATCTTTCAGCTTCGAAGGCGCGAACCAGCGCGAATTTATCCAGTTTCTCAATTCGTCGGTCGCCTGTTTGTCGGTGATGCGAAATGGCAAAACGCCTTCGGGCGCAATCAAAGGGTCGGCTGATTTCGGCTGCGCGACGATTTTCGCGCCGCAGAAATCGCAGTTTCGCGCGGTTTCCGGCGGCGTGAAATTGACAATCGCGCCGCAACTGTCGCAGCCGACCTGCATCGCGTCGCGCGCCATCGGCTGCAGGTTCTGCGCGCCCGCCCGCAAAAAATGGTCGTAGTTTCTTTCTTCGACCGCGCCGCTCGCGTCGATTTCCTGCGCGTGACCGCAGTAAGAACAACTGAGAAGCCCGTTTTGCGGGTTGAAAACCATATTCGCGCCGCAGTTTTCGCATAAAAAACGATTGATGTTTTCGCGTTTGATTTCGGTGGCGTTTTGCATAGACTTTCAGAAAATTAAACTAAAATCAGCGGAATCTCAAGGCGCGAATCCGAATTACGAATTACGAATTACGAATTACGAATTACGAACCGGAAGAAGCGACCTTTGATTTTCGACCTTTGATTTTGCTCGGGCTTCAAAGGTCGAAGTTACAAGCTCAGGTCTGAATAATTCGTAATTCGTAATTCGTAATTCGTAATTGATTTCCCTTCGTGTTTGTGGCTCAATCGAATCAATGCTCAGGCAATTTCGCGATAATTTTCTGCTGGAAACCGTGGTTTTCGTCTCGGGCGCGGTGGTGATGATTTACGAGATTATCGGCTCGCGGCTGCTCGCGCCGCATATCGGCACTTCGACTTATATCTGGACGAGTCTGATCGGCGTTATTTTAGGCAGTTTGAGCCTCGGTTACTGGCTCGGCGGGCGAGTTGCCGACCGGAAGCCGGATTTGAAGATTTTGTCGGCGATTTTATTTTTCGCGGGCGCTTTAACGACGCTGACGCTGCTTTTGCACGAGATTATTCTTTCGATTCTGGCGCGCGGCTCGATGCGTCTGGAATTAAAGGCAATCGTCGCCGCGCTCGTTTTATTCGCGCCCGCGAGCGTTTTATTCGGTTTCGTCACGCCGTACGCGGTTCGCCTGAAAATGCTCAGCGTCGAGGATTCCGGTAAAACCGTCGGCAGGCTTTACGCCCTTTCGACCGTCGGCAGCATTTTCGGGACGTTCGCCGCCGGATTCGTTCTGCTGCCGTTTGTCGGCAGCGTCCGCTCGCTTTATCTGATTATCGCCGCGCTTTTTCTGCTCTCGGCGCTGCTCATTCCGTTTCAACTGACGACGAAAAAGCTCTACGTTTTGATTCTGTTCGCGCCGGCAATCGGGCTCAACGAGTTTTACGCTTATTCGCTGTATCGCAGCCACGATTTGCACGATTTCGACACGCATTACAGCCGCCTGCGCGTTTTTCGCACGACGGACGAAAGAACTCAGAAGCCGATTATCGCGCTGACGACCGACCCGCTTTCCACGCAGTCGGCGATTTTTCCGGACGATGACGAGCTCGTTTTGCGATATTCGCGGTTTTATCACCTTTTGCGGCATTTCAAGCCCGATTTTCAAAATACTTTAATCATCGGCGGCGCGGGCTACACGTTTCCGTCCGAATACGTGCGGAAATATCCCGGCAAAAAAATCGACGTCGTCGAAATCGACCCGCGGATGACCGAAATCGCCCGTCGTTTTTTTCGTCTGAAAGACAGCGCGCAGATGCGGATTTTTCACGAAGACGGGCGCGTTTTTCTGAACCGGACGAAAGATAAATACGACGTCGTTCTAATCGACGCTTTCGGCTCGGTTTATTCCGTGCCGTTTCAATTGACGACGCTCGAAGCCGTGCGGAAAATGCGCGACGCTTTAACGGAAGACGGCGCGGTAATTCTGAATCTGATTTCGTCAATCGAAGGCGAAGGCTCGCTGTTTCTGCAAGCCGAATACAGGACTTTTCGCGAGGTTTTTCCAAACGTTTATTTGTTTAAAGTGCGCGCCGAGCGAGACGACAAAACGCCGCAGAACGTGATTCTGGTCGCATCCAAATCCGGCAAAATCCCGCCGGAAACAACCGACGAAGAAATCGCGGATTTATTTCGGAATCTTTACGAAAAACCTTTGCAATCAACCGTTCCCGTTCTAACCGACGACCTCGCGCCGGTCGAATATTACAATTCCTTCGCGCAGAAACTGGCGGAATAAGTACTGAGTGCTGAGTACTGAGTACTGAGTGAAAAGCAAAAACTCAGTACTCAGCACTCAGCACTCAGCACTATCAACGGAACTCCGAGATGTCCATGCCGTATTTTTCCTGCACGTAATCCTGCTGGACGGCGTTCAGGTTCCGCAGATTTTCCAGCCGCCGCCGGGCTTTCATAATGTGAGTTTTCGTGCGCTCGGACATTTGTTTGAAATAATTTCTGCCGGCGAGATGTTCGGCGCGAACCTTTTCGCGCATCGCGTAAGACTCGGACAATTCGGCTTTGAGTTTTTCGCTTTTCAGCTCGCGCAGGCGCGCGGCAACCTGCGAAATCTGGCGAATGACGCGCACCAGCTCGTCGCCGACCGAATCGCCGCGCACCAAATCGGGCGAATCGCGATATTCCTCGACGAGTTTATTCAAAAGATTCTGGTCGCCGTCGGCGTAAGCGTCGTTGAGCCGCGCCATCAGCGTGTGGCGGCGCTCGCGTTCCGCTTCGTCGGTCGCCAAATCCGGATGAATCATCCGCGCCAGATTGTGATAAGCCTTTTTCGCCTCGGGCGTCGGGTTAAATTTATTGTGGCAATGCCGGTTCGCTTCTTCCAGCTCGGCGGCTGATTCTTCGGCGCGGCGGCGCAATTCCTCGACTTTCTTTTTTATCTCCTCGTCGTCCGGCACGAGCTTTAATTCCTCTTCGGCAATCTGCGCTTCGATTTCGTCCAGCTCGGCGTAAAGACGCCCGACTTCCATCGTGTAATTCGCTTCGGTCTGCTCAAGCTCGGCGCGCAGCTCAGCCATCTTCTCTTCGCGGTCGGCGAGGCGGTCTTTCAGACGCTCCAATTTACGGCGTTTTTTCTCAAGTTCGATTTCTTCGGGCTTTGCGGCATTCATATTGAAATTTTAACCGCATTAAGACAAACCGACAAAGAATGCGATTGCAAAAATCCGGCAAGCGAGTATATTAAAATTGTTATGCGAATCAGCGATTTAGTCACCATCGACAAGGAAATTCAAAGCGGAACACCTGTTTTTAAAGGAACGCGCGTGCCCGTTCAAACATTGTTCTGGCATCTGGAAAATAACGTGACGATTGATGAATTTCTGGAAGATTTCCCTTCAGTCACAAAAGAACAGGTTCTTCAATTGCTTGAATTGTCAAACAAAATGATGAATTCTCCGCAAACAATTCGGTTTTATGAAACTGTTGCTTGACGAAAATCTACCGAAAAGACTCAGAAACGATTTTCTCGAACACGAAATTTACACCGTTCGCGACAAAGGCTGGAACAGCAGGAAAAACGGCGAGTTGCTTCAATTAATGCTGGCGGAAAATTTCAATGTGTTGCTCACGTTTGACCGGAATCTGGAGCATCAACAAAACTTTGATAAATATCCGATAAGCGTTTTTGTTCTTATCGCAGAAAATAATACATATCCGGTTTTGCGCGGTCTGGTGGAAAGCATCAAATCCGAATTAGAAAAGCCTTTGTCGAAAGGCGCAATCAAAATAAAAAGACAGACGGAATAAAAACTTTATCCGGTCTGTCTTTTTGCTTTTCATAGTTCCGCCACGCGGAGCTTAAATTCAGGCTTTATCAGCCTTCCTCGACGGTAAACTTGCTTATTGCAGTTTCCTCGGCGCTGCGAATCGCCGCCAGATTTTTATATTCGATTTCGCCGAGCATATCGTCTTTGAAATCGGGATTCGGTTTATACCATTCGGTGCTTTCAAAATATTTCTGGAGTTCCCTGTCTTTGAAAACGCGACCGCGGCGGGCGTAAATCTCGTTTCGCAAAATGCGCAAATCTTCGGTGAAAAGCCCGCTTAAGGTTTCTTCCGTCAAAATCTCGGTCGAAAGCTTTTCGCGCAATTTCGCTTCGTAAGCTTCAATCAAGCTGACGTTTTGCTGTTCGACGGCGTTCAGCTTCACGGTTTTTTGATTCTTCGCCGGTCTGTACCAGTCGCGCCAGTCGAAATATTGTCGGATGCCCGCTTCGGCGAATTTTTTACCGCGCCGCGCCCAGAATTCGTTGCGAATCATTCTGAGCTCCATCAGCGTCAAGCCTTTCAGCTTGTCTTCGGTCAACAAAACGTTCTGAAAATTATCCATATCGCCGATGGCGATTGCCGTGTTGCGGTTGTTGCCTTTCTGGGCAAACAGGGTTTCCAGATTTTTGCGCTCGGTTTCCGAAAGAGCGGTCGGCGCGTAATTCGGGTTGCGTTTATACCAGTAACGCTCGTCGAAATATTTTTGCAGCCATTCTTCTTCGGGAAAAGTTTTGCCGTGAATGGCTTCGATTTCGGCGATTAAAATGCTTAATTCTGCGGGCGAATAAACGCGCAGCTTTTCGTCCGTGATAAGTTTCGCCTGCCAGATGCGCATATCGCCCGGCTCGACGGATTCGTGTCTTTCGGCTTCTTCTAAACGAATCAAATCCAGGTTGTCGCGCTCCATCCTGGTCAGGAGAGCGTTCGTAAATTTCGGACTCGGTTTATACCAGCTTTGCGCTTCCAGATAATCCTGAATCGAGCGTTCTTTAAAAACGCGCCCGCGTTTGCCGAAAACGACGCCGCGCAGAAGTTCGAGCTGGCTGAAAGCGGCTGCGACGTCGAGTTTTTTAAGCCGTGCGCGGGTGATTTTTCTTTTCGTAAAATCGAACTTGTGCCAGTTCTGCTTGTTAAACTCTTTCCAGCCTTCTTTTCGTGCCGTCTCGTAACCGGTTAAATCGTCCTGCGCGAAAGCGTTGTTCTGGGCAAAAACCAGCGCGATTAGCAGAAAGCTCAAACAAACAATTAATTTTCTGTTCATATTTCTTTCCTTCGTCATTTTTGCGTGTAAAATTTCATTCGAATAAAATTTTATGAAGCCGGTTCTTCCGCCGGCGAATCGACTTCGATAATTTCAAAACTCGTCTCAATCCGAGCCGTCGGTCGAACGGTCGCGGCGACGCTGCAATATTTTTCGTCCGAAAGCGCGACCGCCTGCGCGACCGCCTGCGCCGAAACGTTGCGACCGTATACGATATGGTGAACGTAAATTTTTGTAAAAGCGCGCGGGTGTTCCGTTCGCCGCTCGCCGCTCGTCTGAACTTTATAGTCGGTTATAATCTGCCGTTTTTTTTCCAGAATCGAAACGACGTCAACCGCCGCGCAAGCGCCGACGGCGATTAAAAGAAGCTCTACGGGAGACGCGGCGGCTTTTCTTTCTCCTTTGGTGTCAATAATTTGCGCGTGACCGCTGGAGCTCGTGCCGATAAAAAACTGGTCGCCGGCATATTGAATTGTCGTTTTGTAATCCGTCATTTTTTCCTTTGCTTGAACGTTTCCGTAAAATAATTTTGCGCGATTCTAACACAGAAATCCTTTATTTTAATAAAAGATTTTTCGACAACTATTCACCAGCGCCGAACAACTAATTATTGGCACAAAAAATGCTGTCCGACAGTGTGCGTCCGCAGCTTTACAAACCGGCGTTTTTCGGAAGAAGGAGAAAATATGAACAGGAACAAAAACGTTTTTTCAGCCATTTTAGCGTTTGGCTTAATATTTTTTGCGTCGCTCGCGCAGGTTGAAGCGCAGCGCACGCGGGTCAACGAAGGCGAGGTGCGCAGCATTCTGCGCCAGTTGACCGTCAAGCTCGACGATTTTCAATACAATCTGGATAATGAATTGCGCCAGAGAAGCTCGAATAATCAAGCCGAAGAGGAAGATTTAAGAAACAGCCTCGACCGGATGCAAAACGAGGTCAACAATTTTCAAAACAAGTTTACGCGCCGCCGCGACAGCCAATCGGACGTTTCGCAGCTTCTCGCGGCGGCGCGCGCGGTCGATGAAAATTTGTCGCGCCTGCGCCCGAGCCAGAAGATGCGCCGCGAATGGACGGACACGCAACGCCTGCTCGACCAGCTGGCGACTAATTACGGCGTGCGCGCCGTTGATTCAAACAACGGCGGCGATGGCGACGACTCGCAATATCCGACCGGCAATACCAATCAATACCCGACGAATCGGACGCCGCGCAATAACAATAATTTCACTCCCGGCTTGACCGGAACTTATCAACTGGACGC
>DATHBC010000870.1:0-4430 GCA_035296345.1 Pyrinomonadaceae bacterium
TGCTGTTCTTCCTGCCACGTCTGAAACGGCGTCGCGGTCGGCTGCGCGGTCGGATTTTCATTTTCGGCGGCGGTGTTCGTCTCCTCGGTCGGCAGCAGCTTCAGCGGCAGCGTGCCGCTGACGAAAAGCTCGATGCGGCGAAATTCCGGCGGAACGTTCGAGACGTATAAGTCATCGGGTTTCGGCAATACCGGCGGCGGCTGTTGCGGATTCGCCGCGTTTGCATTCGAGTTCGCATTTTTCTTCAAGGCATTCTGCTGCGCCTGAACCGATTCGGCTTCCTTATTATCAAGCTCGCGGATTAATTTGCCGTTGCGAACGTCGATTTCGG
Source organism: Pyrinomonadaceae bacterium (assembly GCA_035296345.1). Taxonomy (GTDB): domain Bacteria; phylum Acidobacteriota; class Blastocatellia; order Pyrinomonadales; family Pyrinomonadaceae; genus JALZHR01. Next base: position 332 of record DATHBC010000870.1, read on the forward strand.
CTTTGCGAACCGAATCCGGCTGCGCCCAATCGCCGTTCCATTCCGGGTGCGAATCGAGAGCCGCGCGCATGAAATCAGCCCAGATAGGCATCGCCGTATCCGAGCCTTTCATGCCCAAATTCGAGCCGTCGTCAAATCCGACGTAAACGACGCAGACCAGATTCGGCGTAAATCCGGCGAACCAGCCGTCGCGCGAAGTTCCCGTCTTTCCGGCGAAAGCCTGCTTTCCGGCGATGTTTTTAAAGCCCCAGCTTTGCGCCTCGTAAGCCGTGCCTTTGTTGATGACGTCCTTCATGATGTCGTTCATAATGTACGCGACATCGGGACGCAGGACGTTTTTCTTTTCGGCGACTGGCGCGGCGATTGTTCTGCCGTCGCCGGTCGTCACGCGGTTTATCGCCAGCGGCGAGATTTTTTCGCCGAGATTCGCAAAAGTCGTGTAAGCGGTCGCCATCTGCAAAGGCGTCGCTTCCGCCGTTCCGAGCGCCATCGAAGGATACGCGCGCTCGACTTTCGGCAAGCCCGCTTTGTGCGCGAGATTCATCACTTTTCCGACGTTCAGCTCCATCGCCAAATCGACCGTGATGACGTTTTTCGATTTTATCAGCGCGTCGCGCAGGGTCATTTCCTTGTTGCTGAACGTATCGCCGTAATTGTTCGGCGAATACGTATCCTGATTAAACGTGAAAGTTTTTTTCTCGTCCTTGAACATCGTCGCCGCCGTGTACACGCGCGACGCCGGGTCGTAAGCCGAACCGAGCGCGGCGGCGTAAACGAAAGGCTTGAAAACCGAGCCGGGCTGGCGCTGCGCGCTGGTCGCGCGGTTAAACTGATTTTGCAGAAAATCGCGCCCGCCGATCATCGCCACGATTTCGCCCGTTTTCGGCTTGATGGCGACGAGCGACGCCTGCAAATTTCCCTTTTCCTTTTTCGGAAACATTTTTTCGAGCTTTTCCAGACGCTTTGTCACCGCTTCGTAGGCGGCGCGCTGCAAATCGACATCAATCGTCGTGTAAACCCGAAGATGCTGCAAAGCTTCCGGGTCGGCGACGACTTTCGGCAGTTCTTCCTCGGCAAACTGCGTGAAATATGCCATATCGAGCAGTTCCGGGCGACTGGAAACCTGCACGAGATTGATGGGAATTTTCTTCGTTTCCTCGAATTGCGGCGGCGAAAGCTCGCCGGCGTCGAGCATCGACTGCAAAACCTGATTGCGGCGCTCGGCGACGCGCTCGGGATTTTTATATGCGTTGTAGCGGTTCGGGCTGCGGATGATTCCGGCGAGAAACGCCGCTTCGGCGAGATTCAATTGCGAAACGTCTTTCCCGAAATAAGCGTTCGCCGCTTCGCCGACGCCGTAAATCGACGCGCCCGCCTGCTGTCCGAGATAAATCTGGTTCGCGTAGAGCGTGAAAATTTCCTCTTTCGTCAGGCGCGTTTCCAGAATCACCGACATATAAGCCTCTTCGGCTTTGCGCGTGTACGATTTTTCCGGCGTTAGGAAAAGATTTTTGACTAATTGCTGCGTTATCGACGAGCCGCCCTGACGAGCGACGGGCGAATTTTCGTCGCCTTCGTAACGACGCCAGAGCGCGCGCAGGATGCCGCGAAAATTGACGCCGTAATGCTCGAAAAACGCGCGGTCTTCGGTGACGGTAATCGCCTTGACCAGATGCGGCGGCAAATCCTGAAACGTGACGGCTTTGCGGCGACCGTCGCCTTCCGCCGTAATCGAGCTTAAAATTTTCGGCTCGAGCTGCGTTTGCTTCGTTTCCTTATTCGCGCTTAAATCCGTGATGGCGGCGATTGATTTCCCGTCTTTCGCGAAACGAACTTTCAGGCTCGGGAAAATTATTTTGTCGTCGAGCCTCGCCGTATCGCCCGGCTCGACCGTCACGGCGTTTTCTTCGAGCTGATAACGGCTGCGCGCGACGGCAGCCTGTTGATTTTTTTCGATGTAACCGGCGGATTTTAAATATCTGATCAAATCGTCGCGCGAAATCGTTTCGCCTTCCTTCAACAATTTCGGCGCGGAATAAACGCCCGCCGTGCGCGTGAAAACCTCGCCGCGCAAAAGCACGTCGATGCGGTCGGAATAATCAAACCAGAAATACGTCGCGGTCAGAATGACGGCGACGGTCGATAAAAGCACGACCGAGAGCGTCATCGGATGAAAAACCAGATGCAGCAGACGACGAAACAAGCCCGGCTTGGGCGCTTGAAACGATTTGACGCGGGCTTTTTTCGCCGTTGCCGCCGTTGCGGGCGCGCGTTTTTTGCTTTTTACTTCTATCTGCTTTGACATTAATCGCTTTCTTTATCAGCCAGTTCGGGAAGGAAAACTTTTTCGGGTTAGATGTCGAATCCGACGGTAGAGTTTGACTCTTCAGAGCCATTGGAATTTTATAGGCTTTCGGCGCGGAATGTCCAGCAAAAAGATGGGAGGTGAGAATTGAGAACTGATAATTGATAATTGAGAACCGAGAACCGAGGAACTTTTACAGTTCTCAGCTCTCGGTTCTCAACTCTCATTTAAATAGAAGCCGATTTGGAATTCGACTGTGATTTCGAGACGTGCTGCACGACTTCCGCCGTCTGTTTGCGTGAAGCGAAACAGGCTACGTCAGCCTGCGCGACCATTCCGCAGCAGGTTCCATCGTCGTCGACGACGGCGATGCGGCGCACCTGTTTTTCCTCCATCAGGCGACAGCATTCTTCGATGCTGGTTTCCGGCTTGACCGTGTAAACATCGGCGGTCATTACTTTTCCGGCGGTCAAATCGAGCGGATTTTTTCCTTTGGCAATCGTGCGGACGGTGATGTCGCGGTCGGTTATCATACCAATCGGTTTTGAGTTTTCATCGACGACCGGAATACAGCCGCAATCCTTCTCAACCATCATTTGCGCCACTTCCTGCAAAGATGTGTCGGGTGCGCAGCACGTGGGATTTTCCGTCATAATTATCTTTACATTGGTCATGATGTATCTCCTTTTTGTTGCAAAATAAAGCACTTCTGTATGATTCTCACACAGGTCGGGAAGCTTTTTTGCTCAATACGGTCGCTTTTTGCAAGCGCCGTTCCAAAAAATATTTATTGAAGTTTGCGGCTTTGAAAACTATACTTTCAACCGTCAGCCGGTCACTCGCTCGATGAAACGATTTCCGATAATTTCGATGATTGTCCGTTCGAGGCTTTCGTATGCGCTGGCGGCGATTCTCGTCGCCGTCGCCGTCGGCTCGGTCGGGTTTTATTTTATCGAGGGCTTTTCGCCGCTCGACAGCATTTACCTCGCCACCGAAACCGTGACGACCGTCGGCTACGGCGATTTGACGCCGAAAACCAGTTACGGGCGCGTCTTTGCGATTTTCTTTATGCTGTTTGGCGGCGGCACGGTTCTATATGCGCTGACCGTGCTCGTCCAGACGTTTTTTCAGGCGGAATTTATGGAAATGCTCGACTCGCGTCGAAAAATCAGGGAAATGGAAAAACTACGCAATCATTACATCGTCTGCGGCGCGGGTCGCGTCGGCAAACGCATTATTCGCTCGCTGGAAAAACAGAAAATTCCGTTTGTCGTCATCGAGCGCGAGGAAGGAAAAAGCGCGCTCGCGCTGGAAAGCGGCGGATACGTCATCAACGGCGACGCGACGCTGGAAGAAACGCTCAAACGCGCGGGCGTGCATTACGCGAAAGGTTTGGCGAGCTGTCTGGCGGACGACGCGGCAAACGTTTACGTCGTGCTGACGGCGCGCGGGTTGAACGGGCAGATGCACATCGTCGCCCGCGCCGTCGAAGAGGAAGCCGAGCCGAAGCTGATTCGCGCCGGGGCGAACCGCGTCGTCGCGCCGACGATTATCGGCAGCCAGTCGATGGCGCGCGCTCTTTTAAAACCGACCGTCGCCGATTTTATGGATTCGATTGTCGCCGAAACGATGGATTTGGTGTTTGAAGAAGTGGCGATTAGAACCAATTCGATGTATGCCGGCAAATGTTTGAAGGAAACGAACATCCGCGCCGAATTGAATCTCGTTATCGTCGCCATTCGCCGCCAATCGGGCGAGATGATTTTCCAGCCCTCGGGCGACGACCGTATCGCC
>DATHBC010000871.1:0-10015 GCA_035296345.1 Pyrinomonadaceae bacterium
GTCAGCTTCGGCAACCCGTATCTTTTAAAAAACTTTCCCGAATTTAAAACCTTCGTCGTTTCTTACGGCGATATGACGAGCCTTCAACGCGCAACCGTGCGCGCCGTCTTAGGCGAGATTGATTTTAAAGGCAAGCTCCCGATTACGATTTCGCCGGAATATCCGCGCGGAACGGGCTTGAATATTTTGCCTAAAGCCCTGAGCGCGCCGAAACCGCCTTATCCACCGCTCGCCAGATTTAAGAAAGCTGCGGGCGACGTGCGGGTTGAAGTTTCGGTTGATGAAAACGGGAAAGTTGTCGAATCAAAGGTTCTGGACGGTAATGAATTGCTCCGGGAGGTCGCCGGAGAGTGGGCGCGGCAATGGAAATTTGAAAAACCGAACAAGCCCGAAACCGTGAAGCTCGTTTTGACCTTCCGATTTCTTCTGAAGCCGACCCAAGAAGATTTTAGGATGACGTTTTCGCCGCCTTATACAGTTAATGTTTTTAATGATTTCTAAACGAAATTTTCATGGCAAACTGGGAAATCGAGAATTTTTTATCTCTGCGGGACAATCGGCTTTTTATCGGCGGCGTTTCTGCCCTTAAACTCGCCGAAGAATACGGAACGCCGCTTTTCGCTTTTTCGGAAGCGAGAATCAAAGAAAACATCGAGCGACTGAAAAAAGCCGATTTCGCGATAGATTGCCGTTTGAAAATCTGCTATGCGGCGAAAGCCAATTCGAATATGGCGATTTTGCGCGTCGTCAAGGAAGCGGGCTGCGATTTGGAAGTTAATTCCGGCGGCGAGCTTTTTAAAGCCTTGAAAGTCGGCTTCGCGCCCGAACAGATTATCTTCAACGGCACGAGCAAAACCGTCAAAGAACTGGAAGAAGCGATAAACGCCGGGATTTACGCCATACAGGTCGATTCGCTTTACGAATTGAGTTTAATCGAAGACACCGCGATTAGATTAAACAAACGCGCCAGCGTCAGCCTGCGCCTCGTGCCCGAAATCGAAACCAAAACGCATTCGGGTTTGCAGACGGCGCTTTTGACTTCCAAATTCGGAATGATGCCGGATGAAGCCCGGTCGGCGTTTCGGCGCTTTCACGCTTCGCCATTTCTGAATCTGTGCGGCATTCACCTGCACATCGGCTCGCAGAATCCTGAAGCCGAGCCTTACGCTCACGCTTTCCGCACCTTGTTCGAGAATCTTTTGCAGATTTATAAGGAAACCGGGCATCGCCTTTCGCATTTAAACCTGGGCGGCGGCTTTCCCGTTAATTACCTGCGCGACAACTCGCACGCCGTCGATTTTCCGCAGGATAAACGCGAGATGTTTTCCGCCGCGCTCGAACCCGACGAAGTTCTTTCCGCCGCGTGGCAGGTGGTGAAAGAAACAGCCGGGGCGGTCGATGCCGCGCATCTTCTGGAAAACGTCACGCTGCTGCTCGAACCCGGCAGAAGCGTCATCGCCGACGCGGGCGTCTGCCTGACGACCGTGAGAAATCGCAAGGAAAGACCCGTCAATAATGCAAAACGCAAAATGCAAAATGCAAAATTGGAAGGCGAAAACTCAGCACTCAGAACTCAGCACTCAGCACTCGCTAAAGATGTCTGGCTGTTGACCGATGCCGGCTTTAACATCCTGCTTTCGATGGAAACCTACAAGTGGTATTATCACCTGCTCAGCGCGTCGCGCGCGGGCGAAGCGCATGATTTTCCGTATAAACTGGCGGGACCTTTGTGTGACGGCGGCGACGTTTATTTCGACATCGAAGGCGAAGGCAGATTGCCCGATTATCGTCTGCTGCCGGAAAACGTTCACCCGGATGAAGTTTTGGCTTTACTGAATTGCGGCGCGTATTCCGTCGCGCAGATGTTTCAATACAACGGTCGCGAGCTTCCGGCGATTGTTTTGATAAAAGAAAACGGCGAAATCGAGTTAATCAGGCGGCGCGACACTTACGAAGATTTGTACACAAACGACGTCTGGTAAATTTTTCATGATTTCATTCCTCCAATAATGCGTTTTGCCTTTTCGTCAGCGTTCGGCTTTTATCAATATCGTTTTTACAACGCCGCGCTCGTCTTCGGTTAAATCGAAATTCAACGATTCGTAGACTTCCGCCAGATGCAGGAGGCTGACGGCTTTGGCGCTGGAATCTCGGATTTGGGCGATTGTTTCCAGATTTTCGTGCGCCGCGGCGCGCGCCGATTCCGTCTCGCCCAGATTGTGAAAGCGGCGGGCGATTTGATTGTAGGCGCGCGAGCGCGCCGAAAGCTGCGGCACGTTCCGGCAGTAATTGCGCGCTTCTTTCAGATAGCTTAAAGCTTCCTCGCGTTTTTCCGCCTTGCCCTTGATGTCGCTTAAGGCGATGTAGGCGAATAATCGCGCGGAATCCTCGTCTATCAAATTCAACACTTCGTGCGCCGGGTCGTCCAGCCCGCGCAGGGCGCAAACCTGCGCGATTTGATTCAGAGCGTGATGCCGCGTCGTTTCGTCTCGTATCTCCATCGCCACTTCGATGCCGCGCTCCGGCTTTTCACATTTGGCGAACAAAAGCGCAATCGTGCCGTACAGCTCGAATTTGTCTTTCGAGCTGCGAACTTCCCTGTCGCCCTGCGATTTCAAAATCTGATAGGCTTCTTCCAGCGTGTCCAGCGCGTCTTCGCGCTCGCCTTTTTCGTCGAAATTCATCGAATACCCGGCGAGCGTCGAAGCGATTAACACCTTGTCGGAGATTAAATCCAGCGTCCGCTCGGCTAAATCAATCGAGCCGGCGCGCAGGAATCCGAGCGCGATTTGCGAAAGCAGGTTTTCACGATGAACGCCGTCCAGAGTTTCGGCTTCCTCGCGCGCCTTAGCCAAAGTTTCGATAGCTTTATCGTTGGCGGAAATTTCCGCGAAATGCGACGCCGCATCCTGTAAGGCGCGAATCTTTTCTTCTTTAAATTCGATGTCGCGCGCGGCTTCGACGGCTTTAAGAATCGCGGCTCGGGCTTTTTCGCGCGCTTCTTTCGCCTCGTAATTAGCCGCGATATTCAATAAAGCGTTGACTTTGGCGTAAGGAAACTCGATGCGCGCGAGAGTTTTTTCGCTTTCCGCCTCGAAATCTTTGGCGGCTTGCTCGGCGGCGATGACGGCTAAAGCGTCGGACGAGTGCGCCAGCGTTTCGGCAAGCTCGAACGCCTTTTCAAACTCGCCGAGTGCCGCCTTGCGCATTGCCAGACGCTCGCGCGCGACCGACTGAAAACCGGGTTCCTCGATGGCTTCGACGAGCTGCAAAGCGTATTCGTCGTCGTCAATCTCGGCGCATTTTTCCGCGACCAGCAATAAAAGACGGTCGCGCACGAACGGGTCGTCAACCGTGTCGGCAAGCTGCGCGGCGTTATCGACGTCCTTTTTTTCGACGTAATAAGCGACGATTTCCTTTAACGCTTCGGCGTGACCGTCGCTGCCGCCGACGTTTTCGGCTAAATACGTGGCGGACTGCGCCAGGTTCGTTTCGGCTTCTTCGATACTGAAAAGATGTTGTCTCATAGTTGGGAAAAAGTGCTGAGTGCTGAGTACTGAGTACTGAGATTTCGACGCTCATCTTTTAACCTGGCGCTTAAAACTCAGTACTCAGTACTCAGCACTCAGCACTCTCGGTTTTTAATGTTTTGAAAAGACCAGTTGAATCGAATCGGGAAACCAGTCGTTCAGGTTTTTGGCGATGGCGTCGGCTCCGGCGGCGCGCATGGTCGCCTCGTCGAAGGTGTTCAGCACGCCGAGCGTTTTCATCCCGGCGGCTTTTCCCGATTGGATGCCCTGCGGAACGTCTTCGATGACGAGACATTCGCTGCGTTCGAGCGGGTGATGCCCCTGCGCCGAGCGAATCCGGTCGAGCTGGCGGAAAGCCGAAACGTAACACTCGGGATTCGGTTTGCACGCCGAGACGTTTTCGGCGGAAACAACGACGTCGAAACAATCTTTTAAGCCGGTCGCGTCCAGAATGTGATTGATTTCCTCGCGGTTCGCCATGCTGACCAGCGCCATCGCGTAACGCTGCTTGCATTTCCGTATAAAATTCTCCGCGCCTTCAAACAGGGGCACTTCGTCGGTGACGATTTCGCGCCATTTCGCCGTTTTCTTTTGAATCAATTCGGTGACTCTCGCGTCGGTTATGTCTTTGCCTGCCCGCCGGAACTGTTCGCGCAGGAAAGCTCCGTCGTCCATGCCGCCGCACGAATAATAACCTTCTTCCGTCAGGTCGATGCCTTCGTCCTTTAAAAGCTCGGCGTAGACCTTCATCTGCAAAGGCTCGTCGTTGATAATGACGCCGTTAAAATCCATTAAAATTGCTCGCATTTTGCTTCCTTATAAATCATCTTTATTAACTGAGAACTGAAAACTGAAAAAGCTGTCAGCTACCAGCTATCAGCTATCAGCTTTTAATTCTCAGTTATCAGTTCTCAGTTCTCAGTTAATTATTTCACGTAGCCAAGCACGGTTTTGCACTTGTCCGCCAAATCTTTCTTTTCCTGCGGCGTGCGGTTCGTGTCGTTTTTTGAAAGCTGGTCGAAAAGCTGTTGTTTGACCAGTTCTTCGAGGGCTTTGTCCGACCACGATTGTTCCTCGTTGGCGTTTTGCCGTCGCTTTGCCGCGAGAGCGTCAACCACCTCGTCGCACTCTTTGATGCCGGATTTTTTCAGTCCGAGCGTATCGCGCGCCGTATTCGCCGCGCCGTCCTTGTTCGACGCGGTTTCCTGCGCGGATTTCTGCGCCGAGTCGATGTAGCTGCACCCGAAAGCGGCGAACGCCGCGATTATTAAAACAAGAATCCTGATTGATAGATTTTTCATTTTTAATAAAGGATGGAAATCAGGGAAATTATGGAAAAAAGGAAAGAGGGCAAGAAAAAATTTATTTGAATTCCGAATCATTCCCGACTTTTTTCGTTCCTCTTTCCCTGATTTCCCTCTTTTCCTAATTTCCTTAACTTCCTGAATTTTCCTCACTAACCTAAAAACTTCGCGTCAAACATATTATCACGACCGAGAATGCCCTGCGGGTCGAAGGCTCGCTTCAGCTCCGCCATTTCATTCAGATAACGCTCGCCGTATTGCACGTAGAGATATTTGCTTTTGATTTTCCCGATGCCGTGCTCGGCACTGACGGTTCCGCCCAGCATTATTCCCTGCGCGATAAAACGCCCGTAGAGATGCTTGGCTCGGGTCGCTTCCGCCGCGTCTCTCGGCAGGATATTGACGTGCAGGTGACAATCGCCGATGTGACCGAAAATCACGTATTGCAGCCCGCTGTTTTTTAAAGACTGTTTATAAAACCTGAGCATCGAAGCGAAATTCTCGTCCGGCACGGCGATGTCGGTCGAAACTTTTCTCTGCTTGTGGCGCACAATCCATTCGTTGACCGAAACCGGCAGCGCGTGGCGAAACTCGCGCATCTTCTCGCGGTCTGCCGCGCCGGTCGTAAACCACGAAGCGTCGATTTCCGCGTGGTGTTTTTCCAAAAGCTCGTTCCAACGCTCGAAAAGCTCGTCCTCGTTTTCTTCCGTGGTTTCCTGCTCGAAGAAAATCGCGCCCGCCATCGCGTCCGGCACTTCCGAAAATTTTTCCCTGATGAATCTCAAGGCTTCGTCGTCGAAATACTCAAGAAGCGTTGCATCAAGCGAATGCTGAGTGCTGAGTGCTGAGTGCCGAGTGCTGTTTTTCCGTGTCTCGAATGAAAGCTCGCGGGCTTCTTTGACGAAATTCAGCAAGTCGTTTTCAGCTTTAAAGAAAACTATTCCGCTCAGAAAGCCTGCGGGCTGCGCCAAAAGCTTCAGATGCGCCTCGGTGACGATGCCGAGCGTGCCTTCGCTGCCGACGAACAAATCAATCGCGTCGAGCTTTTGCGCCGTGAAATACCCGGAAGTGTTTTTGCGCACCGGCGGCTGCGCGTAGGTCGGCAGCCTGGCGCGAATCGTTTTGCCGTCGATTGTTTTTAATTCGATTGTCTCGCCGTTCGCCGCGAAAGCCGCGCCGCGCTCGATATTTACGACGTCGCCGGTCGGCAGAACTACGGTCAAGCCTTCGACGAATCCGCGCGTCGAGCCGTATTTAAAGCTGCGCGAGCCGGAAGCGTTGGTCGCAATCGTGCCGCCGATTTGACAGGACCACTCGGTCGGGTCGGGCGGGTAAAAAAGTCCCTTCGATTCGACTTCTTTCTGAAAATCGTGGAGCGCGACGCCAGCCTCGACAAATGCTTTTCCGCCGCCGCCGTCGGTTTTTTCGATTGATTTTATTCGATTAAATTTTTCGAGCGAGAGGATGCAGCCGCCGAAAGGAACCGCGCCGCCGACAATTCCCGTGCGCGCGCCGCTGGCGGTGACCGGAGTTTTCGTTTGGTTCGCTTCCCTGATAATTTCCGCGACCTCGGCGGTCGTTTCGGGAATAAAAAGCTTCTGCGCGTGCCCGCCCTGCAAATTGCTCGCATCGGTCAGATAATTTTGCAGCTCGTCGGCTGCGGATTTCACCAGCATAAAGCAGATTATAAACCGTAACCGCGGCAAACAAAAAAGCGCGCGAAAACTATTTAAGAAAATCAGCCGCAGAGAACGCAGAGAGAAAAAGAGCCGTTTATAAGCGACACGAATAAATGAATTGAACTCCTGATGAAAGCTGAAAAGGCAGGAGCCGGTCTGAAAATAAATCGGGAGATTAGTTTTCCCGCCTCGTCTTCACCTTTGCGGGAGCGGAAAAGAGGCGGGCGCGTACGAGTATTTATATCGCAGGTCGAAATAAATTTATATAATAATCATATCGGCGGGCAGGATTTAACCTCACTGTTTCGTCACCACTTCCGCAAAATACAGCCGGTGCGACGTTCTTATCGCCGCGCCGGCTGTATTTTTGGAAAATGATTTTCTCAAGGTAAGAGCGACGCCGGAACCGGTCTATCATTGGAAATCCCGAACTGCACGGCGGAAAAGCCTTGCAGCGACCGGAGCAGATACCAAATTCCGTCTCTGAAAACTGCGACATCCGCACGACCGTCGCCGTCATAATCCGCCGGAACCGGCGTGTCCGTCGCCAGACCGAATCTTTCGTATCGCGGCTGATTATTTGACGACTGCTTGATGTACCAAATTCCGTCTCTGAAGACCGCCAAATCGGTTTTCCCGTCGCCGTCATAATCCGCCGGGACGAATTTGTCCGTCGCCAAGCCCCACGAATCTACTCTTAGTTGTGAATCGGAACTCTGCCTGATATACCAGAGCCTATCGGACGGGCGGAAAACGGCGGCGTCCGCTTTGCCGTCGCCGTCGAAATCGCCGCGCATCGGTTTATCGCCGCCCGTTCCCCAATAAACGGTTACGAAATCAGCGCCGGGCTGCGACGAAGGGCGATAGAAAAAGTAGCTTTGATTGCCCGCCGCGCCGCCGTCCCGGAAAACCGCCAAATCAGCCTTGCCGTCGCCGTCCCAATCGCCGACCACGGAAGGATTGTCGCCGGTTCTGCCGAACTGCTCGGCGCGGAAAACGCCCGTCGAACTGTTCAAAATATAGAAATTGGCTTTATTCGGATTGGACGGCTCGTCGCGCCAGACGGCAATATCGGTTTTGCCGTCGCCGTCATAATCGGCTGGCGCGAGCTTATCCGAAGTCAAGCCGAACTGCGCGCCGGACAATTGAGAATTACCGGAACCGAGAATGTACCAGCTTTGCTCCGACGGGCGAAAGACCGATAAATCCGCTCGCCCGTCGCCGTCGAAATCGAACAGCGCCGGAGCGACCAGTTCGTTTGCCTGACGTTCATACGCGCCGATGTCGGAACGCGCGTCGCCATTGCCGTCTCCGTCGACCGGGCGCGGCAAAGAGCGTTGGTCGACGGCGGGAAAATCAGCCGGGTTGCCCGCATCAATCGCCGGGCTGGAAGGACGCAGGGCGAGAGTTTTAGTCGGACCGCCGTTGCTGCGAAGCACGCCGTCGAGGCGCGGGTCGACGCCCGTCACGTTTCCGGTCGTCGTTCCCGAAACGGTCGTGCCGCCGGTGTCTTTTATCAGATTATAGCCGCCCGAGTTAAGCGTCCCGGCGAAATCCGGCGAAGCCTGCGCGCTGTTCGCGCCGACAATCGTGTTATTAAACGGGATTGCCGCCTGCGTGTTCACGCCGCCGCCCGTGTTTCCGGCGCTGTTGAAGGCGATGGTCGTATAACTGAAAGCCTGCGTTGCCGGAGTCGTGTTATTGCGATTGATTCCGCCGCCGTTTCCGTTTGCCCTGTTGTGGCTAATGGTTGAATTCGTAACGCTTAACTGCGTATTGCTGAAGTTTATTCCGCCGCCGTTCCCGCTTGCCGAATTGCCGCTGACGGTCGAGCGGTTAATAGTGTTTGTCCCGCTGTTGGTGAATCCGACGCCGCCGCCCGAGCCGTTGACAGCCCGGTTGCCGCTGACGGTCGAATCGGTCATCGTAAAGATTGTCGCAGTCGTAAAAATTCCGCCGCCGCCGTCTGTCGCCGACGTGATTAAAGTCGAGTTGTCGGCGATGTTCGAGCCGGTCAATACCAATGTCGAGGAGACAGCCGAATAAATGCCTCCGCCGAATCCCGACGAGGTATTATTGTTGACGGTCGTGGCGGTAATCGTCGCCGTCACGTTTGAATCTATGTAAATTCCGCCGCCTCTTCCCGCCGTATTGTTATTGGAAACGAAGCAGTTGTTAATCGTTATTGGGCGAAGCGTGCTGTAAATGCCGCCGCCGAAGTTGCCGCCGCCGCCGCTCGACGCGTTGGCGTTGACGACGATGTTGTTGAGCGTCAAATTCGCGTTATTGTAAATCGCGCCGCCGTTTCCCGACGCGACGCTGCCCGCGCCGTTGCCGCCGGTCAAAGTCATCCCGCTGATGACGACGACGGAATTTGAACTGATGGTAAAAATACGTCTCGCGCCGCCGCCGGTAATTGTCAAAAGATTTGCTCCCGGACCGATAATGGTGATGGTTCCGCCGTTTGAGTTATTAATCAAAAGATTACTGGCGAGCGCAATGGTCTGCGGAGTGCTGAAAAGCGTCTGGTCGAAAACAATCGTTCTCGATTCGGTCGTCGCGACGGCTTGCAGAATTGCATCGCGCAAGCTGCCCGCGCCGCTGTCGTTCGCGTTCATCACGGTAAAGACCGTTCCGATTATTCCGGCTTGCGTCACGGTGAAGATTTGTCCGCCGACGTTGATGGCGCCGGTTCGCGGACTGGAAGTCTGATTGGCGGCGACCGAAAAGCTGATTGTGCCGTTTCCGGTTCCGCTTGCGCCGGAAGTAACGGTTATCCATGACGAATCGCTGTCGGCTATCCAACTACAATTCGGGCTGCTGGTCGAAACTGTGAAACTTCCGCTTCCGCCAGTCGATGTAAAGGATTGGCTGGTCGGATTCAAAGTAAAGCCGCACGCCGGAGCGTCGGGAATATTGAAGATATAAGCCGAGCCTTGCCGGCTGGTAAAATCGACGTCCTGATTGATGTTCAAATCAAGCTCGTCCTGCGTCGCGCCGACGATGACCGTGCTGCCGAAGACGGCGACGTCGGCAGCGCCGTCGCTCGTTGCGTCGTCGGCGGTGATGAGCGGCTCTCTCGGCGTCCAGCTCGTGCCGGTGCGGGTAAAGACGAACGCCGCGCTTTGACTGTTGTTGGAATTAGCTATCCGCGCACTCGTGCCGAAGACCGCCGTGTCGCCGTGAATCGCCACGTCCGTTACGTCAACGCCCGAATCGTGCAGTTTTTGCTGCTTCGTCCAAATCGAGTTGGAACGGGCGAAAATGTAAACCGAATAGCCGTTTTGTATCGTGCAGCCCGCGCCGGTATATAATCCGCGATTCGTGCTGGCGATCAGCGTATTGCCCGAGAGAGCGACTTCGAGCCCCAAAGCGTCGCAGACGTTCGTGTCGTTGGCGCTGATGATTTGCTGGAGTATCCACACATTCGGCTCGGCGCCGGTACGAACGTAAGCGTGGATTTGACCGCCGTTGCCGTAACGCGGCGCGCCGACGATGACGG
>DATHBC010000872.1:0-4548 GCA_035296345.1 Pyrinomonadaceae bacterium
GACACGGCGCGAATGCCGCGCACGATGGCGGTCGCTTCCTTCCGGCGCGCGAAATCGGCGGTCAAGCCGGAAAAGCTGTCGACGATTAAACAGCAATCGCCCGATTTGATTCCGGGCAGAATTTCCTCAATCATCCGACAGCGTTCCTCGACGGAAAACAGCGGTTTTTTGTCGGGATTATTTAAAACGGCGATGACGATTTCGTCAAAAAGCGGCAGACTTCGCTTGATGATGTCGAGATGACCGTTGGTCAAAGGGTCGAACGAACCGGGAAAAATGGCGCGGCGCATAGGCTTTAAAGTTTCTGGTTTCTGGTTTCTGGTTTCTGGTTTTTCTGAGTTCAATTTTTGGACTTAGATTGATTTCTATTAAAAACTCGTATGTTTTTAACTTGAAACCAGAAACCAGAAACCAGAAACTTTAGAATTTAGTTTCCAGCAGTTTTTTCGCCTGCCGGACGGCGTCTTCGTATTCGGGCTGGTAATCGGGATTGGGCTTCATTTTCAGCAAAACATCAATCTGTTTTTTCGCCTCAGCCCGGCGGTCTAAAGCCAGAAACGCTTCAGCCAGATGCAGATTGGCGTACGGGTTCGCCTTGTCGATTGCCAGACCTTTTTCCAGATATTCCAGGGCTTTTTCGGCTTTTCCGCCCGCGAAACCGCCTTTTAATTCAAGCTGGGCGAGCGCGTCGTAGGCGCTTGCGCCTTCATATTCGGGCTGAATCTCGATGACTTTCCGCATCGCTTCGCGGATTTCGCCCATTGCCGTCAAGCCTTTCGTAAACGGGCTTTTTTCCGCCTCGCCGCCCAGACAAGCGCCGAGCCAGAAATGACCTTCGGGCTTATTCGGATTTAAGCGAGCGGCGAGGCGGGCGAAATTTATTCCGTCGGCGAAAGCCTTGTCGCCTTCCTTCTCGTCAGTCGAATGCCTGCCGAGAAAATAATTCGCCCGCGCCAGACGCCAGTTCGTTTCGAAATTTTCGGTATCGGCGCTGCGGGCGCGTTTTAGAACGGCGATTGATTCGCGCAGCTTCGCCAAATCCTCGCGCCGGCGATAAAGCTCGTCAGCCTGTCTGATTAAATCGGCGACCGGCGCGGCGACTGTAGTAGTGGCGGCAGCGGTTTCGCGCGACTTTTCCGACTCGGCTTCGCCGCGGGGCGCGCAGGCGGGCAAAGCCAGAAAACCCAGTGTAATAAAAATGTAAAAGAAGTTTCGCGGCATCGGACAAATTACCAAAAAGCAGTAAAATAAGTTATATTCTAGTATTTTGTAAATGAACAGCAATTCATTTTAATTCATAATATAAATTCGCGCGACAGAAAAAATGAAAAAAAACGGGCAAGCGGCGGCATTTTACGATTTGGAAGGAACTCTCGTCAGCACAAACCTGGTGCACACTCTGGCATTCTACGCCCGCCGCCAGCAGGGCGTCTGGCAGACCTTCAAAAAAAGCGCCGGAACGCTGGCGAAGCTGCCGTTTTTCGGCGTCACCGATTTATACTCGCGCAACGTCTTTAACGAAGTCTTTTTTCAAAGCTACAAAGGCTTGTCGCAAGACCGACTGCGCTATTTTTCGGAAGAGCTTTTCGAAGAGGTTCTAAAACCCGCAATCTACGACGGCACGCCCGAACTCATTGCGCAGTCGAAAAAAATCGGGCAGCGCCAAATCGTCATCACCGGCGCGCTGGATTTTACGATTGAACGCCTGATGAATCATCTCGGCATCGACGAATACAAGGCAAACCGGCTGGAATTCGTCAACGGCTACGCGACCGGCAGAATCCTGCCGCCCGTCATGGCTTCGGCGACCAAAGCGCAATGGATTCGCGAATACGCCGAGCGCGAAGGCGTAAATCTGAGCGAATCTTTCGCCTATTCCGATTCGATTTCCGATTTGCCGATGCTCTCGATTGTCGGTCATCCGGTCGCCGTCAACCCGGATTTTCGCTTGAAGCAGACGGCTTTGCAGCACGATTGGGCGATTTTGAATTTGAAGTGATTGAGGATTTTATGCAGTCGAATTTAGAACAGGTAACAAATTTAATTCGCAATTTACCGCTTGAAGATTTAGATAAAGTGCGCGAAATGATTGACGAAGAAAGAAGGCTCAAACAAATTGACGAAGCAAAGAAACTAAAACTTCAGGAAGAAATCGAGAAATTTAAAAAGTCCGAAAAATGGCTGGCGGAAAATCGTGAAAAATATATGAATCAATGGGTTTGTCTGGAAGGTGATGAACTGATTGCCTATGGCGCGGACGCTTTGGAAATCGACCGTCAGGCAAGAGAGGCAGGCATCAAAGCGCCGTTTCTGGAACATATTGTCGAAGAAAAATATCCGTTCGGAGGTTGGTAATGCCGGAAACCGTTAGCTACAAAAAGAGTTATGAGTATGACACTCTCAAACCGGGCATTACGGTTATCGCTGAAATATCTTACGGCGGCGAATCCAGACTTATTAGAGTAAAAATCGATACGGGCGCGGAAAACTGTATCTTTGAACGCAAACACGGCGAGCGACTCGGCATAGAAATCGAATCGGGCAGAGAGCAGGTTTTCAGCACGGCGGCGGGAATTTTTACCGCTTACGGACATGAAATAACTTTGTCGGTTTTGGATATTGAAACCGTTTCTACCGTTTATTTCGCCAGAGAAGAATCTTTTACGCGTAATGTTTTAGGCAGACAAGGCTGGCTTGACCGCGTGAAACTCGGTTTGATTGATTACGAAGGCAAACTGCTTTTGAGTGCCTACGGTGAATAAAATGAGAATTAATGTCAAGCTATTACATAACATTCTTCTAATAGCTTTCTTTGGGTTGCTTTTGGGAGGATGTGTTCAAGATAAAGACACCAGAAAAGGAGTTAAAGAGTCTCCTGCAATTTCACAAACCGAAGAAATAAACAAAAAACTATCGGAAGCAAATTTAGAAGAGATTAGGCTAGTCAAAATGAAAGATGGAAACAAACTTTACGTTGAATTTTATGCAACCGGGTTTTTCAGCTACAAAAAATTTTCGGTTGCTTTTCAAATAAGTAAAGTTCTTAAATCTCTAAAAGAAATGAATCTTAATAAAGAACAGTATGAAATAGTTGCTATTGGAAAAGATTTAGTTGACCAGTATGGAAACAAATCCGAAGAGGCGTTAATATCCGCAGTATTTTCTCAACAGACTGTAAATAAAATAAATTTTCAGAATATACGTCAGCGGGATATTCTCGAATTAGCTGATAATGTTTCCATCTATTTTAATATGGATGAATAAGGTTATTTTA
Source organism: Pyrinomonadaceae bacterium (assembly GCA_035296345.1). Lineage (GTDB taxonomy): Bacteria > Acidobacteriota > Blastocatellia > Pyrinomonadales > Pyrinomonadaceae > JALZHR01. Next base: position 3,275 of record DATHBC010000872.1, read on the forward strand.
ACAAATACTGGTTACTAACGAATTTATGGCTTTGCAATTACGCAGAAAAACGCACGAATCAATCGTTTACATAGACCGCGACAGCGCGCCGCGCATTATGCCTTTCGGCGAGGATTTTATTTTAGAGGACATTCCCATCGGCACGCGCGTCATTTATCCGAACCCGCCGATAAAGGGCTTGCCGAACCGCGAGGCGGCGATTCGCTACGCGATAAATCACCCGCTCGAAACCGAGCCGCTTTACGCGCAATTAGAGCCGGGAATGCGCGTGACGATTGCGATGGACGATATTTCCTTGCCGCTGCCGCCGATGCAGACGCCGGATTTGCGGCAGACGATGCTCGAAGTCGTTCTGGATATGTGCGCGGCAAACGGCGTGGACGACGTGCATTTGATTGTCGCCAACTCCTTGCACCGCAAAATGACGGCGTGGGAAATGGAGCGAATGGTCGGCTCGAAGATTTTCAACGAATTTTATCCCGAACGTTTTTACAATCACGACGCCGAGGACGACGAAAACCTGATTACCTTAGGTCACACGCGCCACAACGAGCCGCTGCGCGTCAACCGCCGCGCCATCGAAAGCGATTTGCTGATTTATATAAATATCAATCTCGTTCCGATGGACGGCGGGCATAAATCGGTCGCCGTCGGTCTGTGCGATTACGAGAGCCTGAGAGCGCATCACGAGCCGCAGACGATTCTCGATTCGCATTCGTATATGGACCCGCCCGCCTCCGAGCTGAATCACAAAGTCATCCGGCTCGGAAAACTGGTCGACGAGCACTGCAACGTTTTTCACATCGAGACGGCTTTAAACAATCGAATGTTTCCCGAAGGCTACGACATCCTGACGCGCAACGAAGACGAGTTTTCGTTTATGGACAGAATGAAATGGGAAGCGATGAAGCGCACTTTTTCAAAACTGCCGCGAAAGGCGCGACGAAAAATGCTGCACGCGATTCCGGCGCAATACGAGTTGATTGCCTGTTACGCGGGCAAAACCGAGCCGGTACACGAGCGCATTCTGGAAAAAAATTACCAGCAATATGAAATTCCCGTCAAAGGTCAATGCGACATAATGATTACCGGCATTCCCGACATCTCGCCGTATAACGTCTATTCGGCCCTTAATCCGCTGCTCGTGCAGGTGATGGCGCTCGGCTACCACTTCAATATGTTTCGCGGCAAACCGCTCCTCAGAAAAGGCGGCGTGATGATCATCACGCATCCGTGTTTCGATGAATTCGACCACAATTTTCATCCCTCGTATA
>DATHBC010000873.1:0-4406 GCA_035296345.1 Pyrinomonadaceae bacterium
CTGCCCCGCGCCGAGACGGATGTTGTCAATCAGCCAAGCCAGATTGCCTTTACCGGCAAGCCCTTTCGCCGCCGCCGCTTCCAGCACCGGAAAAAATTCCTTTTGCAGCGCAAACGCCTTGTTGTTTCGGACGATGGATAAAGCCGCCTCGACCGCGTCTTCGCCGATTGCTTCATTCGTCAGCCAGCCGTTTTCTTTAATGATTTGACACAATCCGAGCAGATGAGCTTCGCCCATCCGGTTGGATTCCGCGCCCGGTTTTTGATTGTTCTCCCAATTCTCGACCGCTTTCCGGTTCAGTTCCGCGCGCTCGGCGTGCATTTTCAGCAATTCTTCGCGCGCTTTCGTATTTTCCGCCGCCTGTAAGGTCGTCGACGGCGCGTTGATGGAAGCGATGATTTTTTTCGCTTCTTCTTCGGTGAAGCATCTTCCCGGCTGCTGCGGCGGCTGCGCGAAAGCAGGCGCGAAAAAAGCCGGAATCAAGAGTGCGACTGCAAATCCCCAAATCGTGCGTTTCATAAAAATCTGTCTCTGTAGGAATATTCTCCTACCTGCTGCAAAATTTTGCCAATCAAACCCGTCCAGCCCGTCTGGTGGCTCGCGCCCAGACCGAAGCCGTTATCGCCGTGAAAGTATTCATAGAAAAGGATGTAATCGCGCCAGTTTTCGTTCGATTGAAATTTTTCGATTTTGCCGTAAACGGCGCGCCTGCCCTCTTCGTCTTTCAGAAATATATTCGTCAGACGCTTTTCCAGTTCCTGGGCGACTTCCCAGAGCGAAAGCATCCTGCCGGAGCCGGTCGGAAACTCGACTTTAAAATCGTCGCCGTAATAAAAATCGAATTTTTGCAAAGCCTCAATCAAAAGATAATTGACCGGGAACCAGATTGGACCGCGCCAGTTCGAGTTTCCGCCGAAAGTTCCGCTGCGCGATTCCGCCGGCTCGTAATCCAGACGATATTCCTCGCCGCCGAAACGCAAAGTGTACGGGTTCGACTTGTGCCAGCGCGAGACGGCGCGGATGCCGTAATCGGACAAAAACTCGTTTTCCGAAAGCATCACGCGCAGAACTCTTTTCAGACGCTCGCGGCTGACCAGCGACAGGATGCGCCGGTTTCCCCTGCCCGGCTTTTGCGCGCATTCAATCGAGGCGGTCAAATCCGGGCGGTTTTCGAGAAACCATTCCATGCGCCGCTTGAAATCCGGCAATTCGTCGAGCCAGGCTTCCTCCATCGTTTCGACGGCAAAAAGCGGAATCAGCCCGACCATCGAGCGCAAGCGTAAGGGAATCTGCTTTCCGTCCAGATGCAGTACGTCGTAATAAAATCCGTCGCGCTCGCTCCAAAGCTCGGTTTTCGCCTTGCCGATGTTGTTCATCGCGTCGGAAATATAAACGAAATGCTCGAAAAATTTGCTCGCCACGTCCTCGTAGACTTTATCTTCCTTCGCCAGCTCCAGCGCGATGGCGAGCATATTCAGGCTGAACATCGCCATCCACGATGTGCCGTCCGATTGCTCGACCTGCGCGCCGGCGGGAAGCGGCGCGCTGCGGTCGAAAACGCCTATGTTGTCCAAGCCCAGAAAGCCGCCTTCAAAAACATTGTTGCCTTCGAAATCCTTGCGATTCACCCACCACGTAAAATTTAAAAGCAGCTTGTGAAAGATTTTTTCCAGAAAGGCGCGGTCGGCTTTTCCGCGTCGCCGCGCCTCGATTTTATAAACCCTGAGCGCCGCCCAGGCGTGAACCGGCGGATTGACGTCTTCGAATTTCCATTCGTAAGCCGGAATCTGCCCGTTCGGATGCATATACCACTCGCGCAGCATCAGGATAAGCTGCCGCTTGGCAAAATCCGGGTCGACCAGAGCGAGCGGAATCGAGTGAAAAGCCAAATCCCAAGCCGCGTACCACGGGTATTCCCATTTATCCGGCATCGAGATAACGTCCGAATTATAAAGATGCGTCCATTTCGAATTTCTCCCGCTGTTTCTCTCGGCGGGCGGCGCGGGCTGCTTCGGGTCGCCCTCGAGCCAGTCTTTGACGACGTAATGATAAAACTGCTTCGACCAGAGCATCCCGGCAAACGATTGGCGCATGACGTTTCGCGCGTCTGCGGACAAATTATCGGGAATGATTTCGGAATAAAACTCGTCGGCTTCGGCGATTCGCTTTTGAAAAATGGCTTCACATTCGGAAATAAAATTATCGCCGTCTTCAAACGGCTGACCGCTGACGGCTGAGGGCTGAGGGCTAAACCGCAGGTAAATCGTCTTTTGAGATTGCGGCGCTAAATCGAAAACGTAATGCGCCGACGCTTTCGTTCCGGTCTGATTCGGGTTGACGGCTCCCGTTTTGCGGTTTACCACGTAGTCGTCGATGCCGTCTTTCAGGTATTCGGCGACGTTCGGCGCGCCGAAAAGTTTTTGATTGTTCGTTTCGTTTTCGGTAAAAAGCAGTTTCGGCGCGCCCGCGCAGACCAGCCGCCGCGCGCCTAATTCGTGGTGTTCGAGCCTGATGACGGAAAGATTTTCCGCTTCGGTTTCCTCTTTTTCCAGACGCGGCTTTTCCGCCGCCGCGCCCGTTTCGCCCGACCACGACCAGACGTTGCGAAACCAGACGGTCGGCAGAACGTGCAGCGGCGCGGCTTCGTCCGTCGAGCGATTAACCGCCGTGATTTTTATGCAGACGTCTTCGTCGCCGGCTTTCGCGTATTCGACGAAAATGTCCGAATATTTGTCTTCGTCAAAAATTTTCGTGTCGATTAACTCAAATTCCGGCTGCGATTTATCGCGCCGCGAATTCTCGTTTTTCAGGGCTTCGTACGGAAACTCGGCGTGCGGGTATTTATACAAAAATTTCATGTAGGAATGCGTCGGCGTCGCGTCCAGATAAAAATAATATTCCTTGACGTCTTCGCCGTGATTTCCCTGATTGCCGCCGACGCCGTAAAGCCTTTCTTTCAGAAACGGGTCGCGCTCGTTCCAGAAAGCCACGGCGAAACAGACCGCTTGCCGGCGGTCGCAAAAGCCTGCGATGCCGTCCTCGTTCCAGCGAAAGGCTCGCTCTCGCGCCATTTCAAACGGAAAATAATCCCACGCCGCGCCCTCTGCGGAATAATCTTCGCGCACCGTTCCCCACGCGCGCTCGCTGACATAACAGCCCCAGCGCTTCCAGTCCTTTTCGCGTGAACGCGCTTCATCCAGGCGTTTGCCCTCGGCGCTTAAAGCATTCGGGTTCGTCATATTTTTTAAAAGCATGTCATATTTAATGATTTTAAGTCCAGCATTTCGGCTTCGCGTTAAAAATTAATGGACGCCGGACGAAAACTCTGGTAAATTCGCAGGAAATACGGTTTTCCTTTTTCCGACGAAGTCCGGCTCGCGGTTTAATTTTTTTTTACAATGCATTACTGAAAAACAGCCCTAATTATAAGTTTGTAGATTTTACAGGTTTCTGGATTTTACCGCGAAATGAGAAAAGATTTGTTTTCAACAGCCGAGCGCCCGCAGTCGGAAAATACTGCTTCCCTTTTCGGGGCGGGAATATTCGACCGCGCGCCGAAAGGCTTAAAACGAATGACAAGCGAAAAGCTCGCCGAAGTTTTCAGAGAAATCCAACTGAAGCTGGACAACGGTCTGTCCAGCGCGGCGGAGAAAATCATCGACGAAACGCTGCGCTCGTATTCGCTGCAGCCGGAGGAAAACATTCGTCTTCATTTGCAGCTCGCCTTCGTCTACGAAACGCAGGGACGCTATGACGAGGCGCTCGACACGCTCCGGCAGTTTGAAGACGAATCGGTGCTGAATCGGCTGGAAGTCGAAAACAGAGTTTTGCTGATTACGCAGCTCGGCGTCGCCTACAACAACGCGGGCGATTATCCGAAAGCCGTCGCGCTTTTAAAATCGACTTTGGAAGAAGCCGAAGACGCCGACGACGTGCGCCATCTTTTCGGCGGCATCTACGTGGCGCTGGCGCGCGTCTACCGCAAGCTCAACGAATTTCCGATTGCGCGCGACAACGCCGAAAAGGCTCTGAAATATTTTCGCGAAACCGGCGACTGGCGCGGCATGGCGGAAAGCTATCACCTCGTCGCGCAATCGCTGCAGCAAGCCGGCAACAGCGAAAAATCTCTGGAATTCTACAATCAGGCAATCAAAATCATCGGCTCGCGCTCGGCTCCGTTTCTGCTCGGCAAAATTTATTCGGATATGTCGGGCGCGCTCTGGTTTCTGCGCCGCCCGCAGGAAGGCGTGAGCTGCCTGGAAAATCAATCAGCTATTTCGAGCAGACCGAGCACAAAGTTCAATCGACCGCCGCCTACAACAATCTCGGCATCAACCTGATGATGCTCGGCGCGTGGACGAAAGCCGAAGAAGTTTTCCGTCACGCGCTGGAGCTCGCCTTTGAAA
>DATHBC010000874.1:0-5476 GCA_035296345.1 Pyrinomonadaceae bacterium
GAGCTTGCCGGAAGGCTCGCGAGTAGTCGTTTTCGCGCCGATTGTGCGCGGGCGCAAAGGCGAGTTTAAAAAGGAATTGGAAAAGCTGCAAAAAGACGGTTTTGTGCGCGCCCGGATTGACGGCGAGATGCGGCAGCTCGACGAGGAAATCAAGCTCGACAAACGAAAAAATCACACGATTGAAGTCGTCGTCGACCGCCTTTTGATAAAAGACGGCGTGCGCGAGCGTCTGACCGATTCGGTCAAAACGGCTCTGAAGCTGACGGGCGGCGCGGTTTTAATCTCGATTATCGACGGCGAGGAAAAGCTGTATTCGGAAAAAATGGCGTGCGTCAATTGCGGCGTGAATATCCCGACATTAGAGCCGCGCTCGTTTTCGTTTAACTCCAATTACGGCGCGTGCCGCAAATGTCAGGGTCTGGGAACGGTCATGCAGATTGACCCGTCGAAAATCGTGACGGACGCGAACCAGCCCGCCGGAAAAATGAAATTTTTGGGCGAAGCCGACAAATCCGGCGCGCGCTTTCTGCAATCGGCGCTGAAAGCGATTATCGAAAAACTTACGGGCGAAGATAAACTGACGCCGCCGGACGAAGACGATTCTTTCATCGGCAAAATTAAATCGAAATTCAAAGGCAAAAAGAAAAAGGACGAAACCGTAAATCTGCTGGAAACCGCTTTTATCGATTTGCCGAAAGAGATTCAGGACGCATTCTTTTACGGCACGAATCGCCGCCTGACCTTTTCGCAGGGCGGCTACAAATACGAATCCGAATGGAAAGGCGCGGTGCGCGCCATGCACGAGCGGATGGAAAATCCGCCGTCGGAAAAAGTCCGGCTCGAACTCGAAGAGCTCGTCTCGCCCGTCGCCTGCCCCGAATGTCACGGAAAGCGCCTTCAGCCCGAATCGCTCGCCGTCCGCGTCGGCGGTTTGGGAATAGCCGATTACACGAACCTGACGATTGAAGCGGCGATTGAGCGAATCGAAAAAGTCTCGCTCAACGACCGCGAAGAAAAAATCGCCGGGCTGGTTTTGAAGGAAATCAAAGACCGCCTCGGATTTTTGCAGGCGGTCGGTCTCGGCTATCTGACGCTGGAAAGACCTTCGGCAAGCTTGAGCGGCGGCGAAGGGCAGCGCATACGACTCGCGACGCAAATCGGCTCGCAACTGCGCGGCGTTCTATACGTTCTGGACGAGCCTTCCATCGGCTTGCATCCGCGCGACAATCAAAAACTGCTGGAAACTCTGCACGAGCTGCGCGATTTGGGCAACACGGTTTTAGTCGTCGAACACGACGAGGAAACGATTGAAAAAGCCGATTACGTCGTCGATTTAGGTCCGGGCGCGGGAACGCACGGAGGCTGTGTGGTCGCCGAAGGCACGCCCGCCGACATCGAAAAAAATCCCGAATCCATTACCGAAAAATATCTCTCCAAAAAACTGGAAATCGAAATTCCCGAATGGCGTCGCATAACACAGGAAAAACCCTGCATCACCGTTAAAGGCGCGCGGGCGCACAATCTGAAAAACATCGACGCGAGCTTTCCGCTCGGCGTTTTTACGGTCGTCACGGGCGTTTCCGGTTCGGGAAAATCCACGCTCGTCGAGGACATTCTTTATCCGGCGCTGGCGCGTCACGTTTACGGCTCGCTCGTCGAACCGCTCGAACACGACTCGATTGAAGGCTTGGAACTGGTCGATAAAGTCATCGAAATCGACCAGACGCCCATCGGCAGGACGCCGCGCTCGAATCCGGCGACTTACACCGGACTTTTCACGCCGATTCGAGAGCTTTACGCGATGCTGCCCGAATCCAGGGAACGCGGCTACAAAGCGGGACGTTTTTCCTTTAACGTCAAAGGCGGGCGCTGCGAAGCCTGCGACGGCGACGGCATGAAGCGCATCGAAATGAATTTTCTGCCCGACGTTTACGTCCTCTGCGACGTCTGCCGCGGCGCGCGCTACAACCGCGAAACCTTAGCCGTGAAATACAAAGGTCTTTCGATTGCGGATTTGCTGGATACGACAATCGAAGACGCTCTGCCGATTCTCGAAAACATTCCGCAAATCAAGCAAAAACTGCAAACTCTTCTGGACGTCGGTCTCGGCTACATCAAAATCGGTCAATCTTCGACGACTTTAAGCGGCGGCGAGGCGCAGCGCATCAAGCTGGCGAAAGAACTGTCGAAACGCGCGACCGGAAAAACGATTTACATCCTGGACGAACCGACGACCGGCTTGCATTTCGCCGACGTCCACAAATTGCTCGACGTTTTACAAAGACTGGTCGACACGGGCAACACGGTCATCGTCATCGAACACAATCTGGACGTGATAAAATCGGCGGATTACGTCATCGACTTGGGACCCGAAGGCGGCGAAGGCGGCGGAAAACTCGTCGCGACCGGAACGCCGGAGGAAATCGTCGCCGTGCGAAAATCCTATACGGGAAAAGCGTTGAAAGCCGTTTTGAATTAAGCGTATAATGCGGCTTTGAGGTAAAAGAAATGTCGAATACGGAACTCGAAAACAGAATTTCCGCTCTGGAAAAAGAAGTCGCTTTGCTGAAAAGCAAAATAGAGAAAGAGGAAAAATCCAAAGTGCCCTGGTGGGAAGAAAGACTCGGAATTTTCGCCGACGACCGGGCACACGAGGAAGCAATGCGGCTTGGGCGCGAATATCGCCTGTCGCAAAGAGAAGATTACGATAAAGATGAGGAATAAATGGTAATTCTCGATACGGATACGCTGAGCTTGCTCGACCGGGAAAAGATTATCGAATCATCAAAGTTAAGGCAGAATTTAGAGAAGTATACGCCCGATGAAATCTTCACAACGATTATTACATTTGAAGAACATATGCGCGGCTGGCTTGCATTTATAGCGAAAAGCAAAACAATCGAGCAGCAGGTTTATGCCTACAAAAAACTACATCGGTTTCTCGAAAGTTATCGCAATACTTTGGTTTTAGATTTTGACGAAGCCGCCGCCGAAGTTTTTCAAAAACTCAAATCTCAAAAAATCCGGATTGGCGCGATGGATTTGAAAATCGCTGCCATCGCGTTTTCCCGAAATGCAATTCTCATCTCCAGGAATCTTGCTGATTTTGAGCAGGTTCCCGATTTAGTCGTTGAAGATTGGAGTCGATAAAACCTGCCGTTTATTTTAATCAAAAACCTAAATTTTATTTCAATCCGTTCCTGTGATAACATTTGCTTTTGACTTTCATAAGCAAATGTTGTCATAAGCAATGGATAAATTTTTGATTCGCGGCGGCAAGCCGCTTCGGGGAAAGATTGCGATCAGCGGCGCGAAAAATTCGGCTTTGCCGTGTCTGGCGGCGGCGCTTTTAACTGCGGAAACCGTGACTTTGCATAACGTTCCGTACGTAAAGGATTTAATTACGCAGCGGCGTCTGCTGGAAGATTTGGGCGCGACGGTTTTAACGCCGGAGCTTCGCACGCACAAAATTACGGCGAAAAACATCGAAGTTTTTGAAGCGCCGTATCATCTGGTGAAAACGATGCGCGCCAGCGTTCTCGCTCTCGGACCGCTTCTCGCTCGTTTCGGGCAGGCGAAAGTCAGCTTGCCGGGCGGCTGCGCCATCGGGACGCGACCGATTGATTTGCATCTGAAAGCCTTTGAACAATTGGGCGCGACCGTTTTGCTTGAAGCGGGCGACGTCGTGGCGCGCGCGCCGAACGGCAGATTAATCGGCGCGGATTTGGAATTTGAAAAAGTGACCGTCACGGGCACGGAAAACGTCATGATGGCGGCGGCTCTGGCGCGCGGGAAAACGACGATTCGCAATGCCGCGCGCGAGCCGGAAATCGAGGATTTAGCCGAGCTTTTAAATAAAATGGGCGCGCGCGTCAACGGCGCGGGAGCTTCCGTAATCGAGATTGAAGGCGTCGAGGCTCTAAACGGCGCGGAACACACAATCATTCCCGACCGCATCGAAACGGGAACTTTTCTGGTTGCCGCCGCGATGACGGGCGGCGAGCTCGAAATCACGAATTGCCAGCCCGAACACCTGCGCGCCGCCATCGGAAAAATGCGCGAAGCGGGCGTCGAGATTGAGGAGGTGAATCCGAGCACGCTGCTTGCCAGATGTGGTGCGGACGGCTTACGGGCAAAGCCCGTGACGACCGAGCCGCACCCGAATTTTCCGACCGATATGCAGGCGCAGTATATGTCGCTGATGACGCAGGCGGAAGGCGTTTCCATGATACAGGAGACGATTTTCGAAAATCGTTTTATGCACGCGCCGGAACTGATGCGAATGGGCGCGAAAATCGAGATTTCGGGAAACACGGCGCGAGTTTACGGCAAAACGAAATTGATGGGCGCGCCGGTGCAGGCTTCCGATTTGCGCGCGTCGGCGTCGCTGGTTCTGGCGGCGCTGGCGGCGAGCGGCGAGAGCTTGATTGACCGCGTTTATCACATCGACCGCGGTTATGAAAACATCGTCAAAAAACTGAATTCGGTCGGCGCGCAAATCGAGCGATTGACCGACGGCGCAACGACGGCGGCAACGGACTAAAAGAAAATTCCAACGCCGGGAGCGCAGGGAAAAAATTGAAACAACGGATTAACGCCGATTTGCGCGGATTTATAAGAAAAAAATAAATCCGCATTCTTCGGCGTTAATCCGTTGCCGCATTTATTCTTGACCTCTGCCCTTGCATCTTTGAATCCTTACGTTAAAATTTCCGTATGAGCGAAAATAATTGTCTGTTTTGCAGGATTATTGCAGGCGAGATTCCGTCCGCGCGGGTTTACGAGGACGACGTTTGCGTCGCTTTCAACGACATCAGCCCGCAGGCGCCGACGCACGTTTTGATTGTGCCGCGCGAGCATTTCGATTCGCTCGACAAAGCCGGGCAAAATCATCGCGAAACGCTCGGGCATCTGCTTTTAACGGGCGCGCGGATAGCGCGCGAAAAAGGCTTTAACGAAGACGGTTACCGCGTCGTCGTCAACACCAACGGCGACGGCGGGCAGACGGTTTTTCACCTGCACGTGCATCTGCTCGGCGGTCGCCCGTTTGTGTTTCCGCCGGGTTAGTCTCTAAATCGATGACAAACATTTGGAGAAAAAACGCCTCTAATTTGAATGATTTAATCCGAATATTTTTTAGAGACTTTAAATAATGAAAGCTTTTTTAACATTTATACTTTTAGCGACGCTCGCGTTTTTCCAGTTTGCGTGTTCGGGCGGCGTCAGCTCAAACAGCGCGGAGCTGACGAACGCGAACCAGAACGCGAATGTGAACGCCGCAGCGCCGGCGGTCGAAGATTCTCCGGCTGTCGCGGAAAACACGCAGCCCGAAGTCGTTCCGACCTTTACCGACGCCAACGAAGCTTTAACGGCGGGCAATAAATATCTCGACGAAAACAAAACCGAGAACGCCATCGAGGCTTTGAAACAGGCGACGAAGCTGAATCCGGATTTAGCCGACGCGCATTTCCAGCTC
>DATHBC010000875.1:0-7854 GCA_035296345.1 Pyrinomonadaceae bacterium
GCCTTCGATTATCGAAGCAAGCGCGCCCGTCTTTCAGGCGGTCGCCGAGCCGCTCGGCAAAATCGACAAGATCGTGATGATTGACCAGGGCGGAAACGGCAACGGCAGCGGTTCGGGCGGCATCAATCGTTTCGCGCAAACCGCGCCGACGATGATTTTCTCGCTGCTTCAACAGCTTCAGGCACTCGGTTTAAACGTGCCGGACGTGCTGGCGCAGCTCGGCGTCAGTCAGGACGGCAAATTGACGAACGGTTCGGAAAAAACCGAAATCAAAATCGTCGAGGAAATAAAGCCGGTTATCGAGGACGGCAACGGCAAATAAGTTTCAGGTTTCCAGTTTCAGGTTCCGGGTTAAAAAATTGATGAGCGACTAACTTGAAACCCGAAACCTGGAACTAGAAACTATTTGATAAATTTTGGCATCAAAGGCTTCGGTGATAAAATTTCACTGAAGCCTTTCTTTTCCGTAGAAAAAATTATGCGAAAACCGGTTCCGATATTTCTTTTCGTAATTTTTTCGTGTGTTTTCAGCCTCGCGCAGGATTCGCAGACGAAGCCGGCGGAAACGAGCCTGAACGCCAGCCCGCGCTGCACAAAAACGGAGAAGCCGTTGACCAGTTAAAAGTAATCGAATATGAATTTAAACCGAAAAATTATTAGACTTTCACAATTATTAACAGTTTTCGCTTTATTATTCGGCGCGACGGTTTTCGCTTCCGCGCAAGCCGACAAGCGGGACGAAAAAGCCGAGGCGATTCTGGCGAAAGCCGTCGAAAAGCTCGGCGGCGACAGGTATCTGCAAATCAAAACGATTGTCGGCAGCGGAAATTATTCGCTTTTCCGCGAAGGTCAGTCGCAGATTACGCAGACGTTTCTCGACATCATCGTTTTTCCCGATAAGGAGCGCACCGAATTTAAGACCGGCGGAACCAGAAACATTCAAACCAACGTCGGCGAAACCGGCTGGCTCGCGGACACCGGCGCAAAAGTCATCAAGGAACAGGACAAAGACCAGATCGAAGGCTTTAAACGCGCGATGCGGACGAGCCTCGACAACCTCCTGCGCGGGCACTGGCGCGGGCAGCCGCAGGCGGCGACGCTCAGCTATGTCGGGCGGCGCGAGGCGAGCCTGGGCAGAAGAAACAACGTCGTAAAATTGACTTACAATGACGGTTTCGCCGTCGAATTTGAATTTTCCGACGAGGGTTTCCCGATGAAATCCGTCTACAAGCGAACGAACGCCGAAGGCGCGGAAACCAGGGAAGAAGACCGCTACGCGCAGTTTATCGACGTGGGCGGCATTTACGCGCCTTTTATCATCGACCATTTTCAAAACGGCTTTCAGACCTCGCGCATCAACTACCTGAAAATCGAATACAACCGCCCGGTTCCCGACTCGGTTTTCAATAAACCGTCGGACGTCAAAGAACTAAAAAAAGATTTGAAGTTCTAAAGTAAAAACCCGGTTTTATAAATCTTAAACTCTATTTAAGGAACTATAAATCGAGTTTTACGAATCTTAAATTTGATACGAGGTTGATTAGACGGCGTATCATCCGGCGAAAAAGACTCGACCGCAGGCGCAGAAACAAGAAAGCGGAGCGATGAATTGCTGTTTTTGCTTCGGCAATTCGTCGCTCCGCTTTTTTGTTTTATTCATTCAGGCTTTATCGTATTTCGCCTTGCCCTGGTTGGCGACGGCTTCCTGTTTGGCGCGAATCGCTTCCTGGTCGCCGAGATAATAGCTGTTGACGGGCTTGAAATTCTCGTCGAATTCAAAGACGAGCGGAATGCCGGTCGGGATGTTGTGCTGCACGATGTCTTCGTCGGAAATGGCGTTCAGATATTTCACCAGCGCGCGCAGGCTGTTGCCGTGAGCGGCGATGATGAGCCGTCTTCCGGCTTGAACTTTCGGCATAATCTCGGTTTGAAAATACGGTATGACGCGCTCGACGGTTTGTTTTAAGGCTTCGGCTCGCGGAAATTTCGCCGCTTCGATTCCGGCGTATCGCGGGTCGCGCCCGAGCCAGCGCTCGTCGGATTCTTCCAGAACCGTGGGCAGAACGTCATAGCTTCTGCGCCAGATTAAAACCTGTTCCTCGCCGTATTGCGAGGCGGTTTCGGCTTTGTTCAAGCCCTGCAGCGCGCCGTAATGCCGCTCGTTCAAAAGCCACGATTTCGTCTCCGGAATCCACATCAAATCCATCTCGTCCAGAATAATCCAGAGCGTGCGGATGGCGCGTTTCAAAACCGACGTGTACGACTCGTCAAAAGTAAAGCCCTCGGCTTTTAAAAGCTGTCCCGCCGCTTTCGCCTCCTCGCGACCTTTTTCCGAAAGGTCGACGTCCTTCCAGCCCGTAAAACGATTTTCCTTGTTCCACTGGCTCTCGCCGTGTCTGATTAAAACCAGTTTGTGCATTTTTCGTGTCCTTTATGAAATTGTTTTCAATTAATTTAGCGTAAACGGAAAAGAGTTCAAAGTTCAAGGCTCAAAGCTCAAGGCTGGAAATCGGCTCAGCCCTGAACCTTGAACTTTAAACTTTGAACCTTGAACTTTGAACTTTGAACCTTGAACTTATTTCACCGTGACGGTCAAAGTGTAGGAAGTGTTTTCCCGTTTCGAGTCGATGATAATCGAGTAATCGCCGTCGTCCGGCAGCGTCACGGAAAAGGCGCGCCTGCCGCAGGAATTTTCCGGCGAGCCGCCGCCGGGATAAACGATGCAAACGTCAACGTCACGGCGCGGCGAAGCGAACGCGACGGTCAGGGTTTGCCCGGCTCGCGCGCCGATTTTGTATTCGTGCGTCGTCAGGCGGTCGGCGATTTTGCCCTTCATCGTCGCCGAAGACTTGCCGCGCGCAAAGCGGACGCGCTTTTCCACATTCGTTCCCTTTTGCGCGAAAGCGTCAATCGAGCCGAAAAAACCGCAAACGAAAAATGCCGCTAAACCGGCTAAAAAACATTTCCCGAAACGTTTCATAATTCTCCTTTATTTCATTATCAAATTGTTTATTTACAGCCTTCGCCTATTTATCGCGCGCGCTCAAAATTTTCTGCGCCTCGCCGACCAGGTACAGCGAGCCGGTGACGCAGATTATTCCTTTCCCCGACACAAAGGACGCGATTTTCAGCGCCTCTTCCGCGGTCTGCGCCTGATAAACATTTTCCCGTTCAAAGCTTTCGGGCAAAAATTTCATAAACTCTCCGGTTTCCATCGAACGCGGATTCTCGGCTCTGGTAAAAATCAAGAACTCCGCGCGCGGGAAAAGAATTTTTGCGATTTCGGATAAATCTTTGTCACGCATCGCGCCGAAAATCAGCGTAATCGGCTGCCTGATAAATTCGTCGAAATACTCTGCCAGAGCTTTCGCGCCCGCGGCGTTGTGCGCCCCGTCAAACAGAATGTTTTTATAAAATTCGAGCCGCCCTTTATGACGCGCGTTTTCCAGACCGGAAATAATGTCGGCGCGCCCGACCCGGAAGCCAAGCTCGCGGAGCGTTTCGGCAATCTCTATTGCCGTCGCCGCGTTTGTCCATTGATGTTTTCCCCACAGGTTCAAGCCGATGCCGGGATACCGGTCGTTCCTTGAAATGAACGTGACCTTCCCGGTATTGAAAACGGCGTTTTGCGAATAATCCTCTACAGCAGGCTTTGTCGCCGGTATAACTTCGGGAAAAACTTCAACCGGCTCGATTTGCATTTCGCGGCATCTTCCCGAAATCACCCGCGCGGCTTCTTTTTTCTGCGGCGCGACGATGACTTTTCGCGTATTTTCGCGAATTATCGCCGCTTTTTCCGCCGCGATTTCCGCCAGCGTGCCGCCCAGAATCTTCTGGTGGTCGTAATCAACCGGAGTTATCGCGGCGATTTCCGCGCGCGTCGCCGTGACCGAATCGAAACGCCCGCCCAAGCCCGTTTCCAGAATCGCCAGCTCGATTTTCGCTTCGGCAAAAGCCGCGACGGCAATCGCCGTCACCTGCTCGAAAAACGTCGGAACCGTTTCCAGCTCGCCCGTTTCCGCAAGGCTTTCGGAGATTTCCCTGACGCGCGTCGCGTGGCGGGCGAAATCTTTTTCGCTGATTTCCGCGCCGCCGATTTTAATTCTTTCCGTGATTGAAACCAGGTGCGGCGAGGTCGTCAAACCGGCGCGGATTCCCGCCGCCAGGCAAATCGCTTCGAGAAAAGCGCAGGTCGAGCCTTTGCCGTTGGTTCCGGCAATCTGGATTTTCAAGAAATTATTTTGCGGATTTCCCAAACGCGCGAGCAGCTTTTCGGTCGAAGCCAGCCCGAGCTTCATCGCCAGAACTTCGTTGCCGAGAGAGTATAGATATTTGACGGATTCGTGAAAATTCAATTCGTTTGAAATCGGATTATATTTTTTACCGCTCCGGCGCGCCGGGCGTTTTTAAAATAATCGCCGCGTTCTCGCCGATAAATCTCTCGCTCTGCTTGAAATCCTCTCTGACATTCAGCGTTAAAAAATTTATCCATTCGGGAGTTTTTTCCGCTCTCACGCGAGCGAACAAAGCCAGCGCGTAGCCCCAATCCATCTGCGTTAAATAACCGCTGTGACTATAGCCCCACGAATCGGAGCTGTTTCTGAACTGAAAAGCCGTGTTCGCGCCGAAGACGCCCAGCCCGAAAACGATTGTCGCCAAATCGGTCAGCGTTTCGTCGTTTCTTCTGATTCTTCGCTCGCCGAGCAATTTAATGTGCGCCAGCTCGTGAGCGAGCGTGGCGATGACCTGCTGCGGATTATTTAAATTCTTTGTTTCCAGCCCGATGTGGTATTTTCCGTCCGGTTGTTTTCCCCGGTAAAGTCCCGCCGAATAGTGTTCGCCTTCAGCCGCTTGCAGGAAAAGCCGGTCTTGAAACGCGCCGCCGGTTTTGATTTCGGTTTCCGCTTCGGTGTAAAAATCGATTTCGATTTCCTCGGCGTCCAAATCCATCTGCGGCGCGACGACGTCGAGAATCTCGTAGGCGTTTTCCTCGTCGCCGACGAATTCAAAAGGAAAATCCGCTTCGTCGGGAACCAGAACCCTTCGGCTCTTAACGAAATCTTCGCCGAAAATGCCCAGCAGCCGCATGAATGATTTTTCAATCGCGAGCCGCCTGTCTTCCGTCACCGGGCATTTACTGCTCTTGCCGCCGGCTCCGATTAGATTGAAAAATTTGAACATAAATTTCAAATCACGCGGCGGTGGAAAAATTTCCCGGCGGCTGGATTTCCGCGTTCATCATAAAATTCAGCAGGCGGATAATCGTCTCGCGCAGATGGCGGCGGTCGACGACCATGTCGACCATTCCGTGTTCGAGCAGAAATTCGGCACGCTGAAAGCCTTTCGGCAATTTCTGGCGAATCGTCTGCTCGATAACGCGCGGTCCGGCGAAACCGATAAGCGCCTTCGGCTCGGCGATGATAATGTCGCCGAGCATCGCAAAGCTGGCGGTGACGCCGCCGGTCGTCGGGTCGGTCAAAACGGAAATAAACGGCAGTTGCGCGTCGTCGAGGCGCGACAGCGCGGCGGAAATTTTCGCCATCTGCATCAGGGATAAAGTTCCTTCCTGCATGCGCGCGCCGCCCGAAGCCGAAAAGATGACGACCGCGCCGCGCGTCTCCAGCGCGCGTTCAATCAGCCGCGTGATTTTTTCGCCCACCGCCGAACCCATCGAGCCGCCGATAAAGCTCATATCCATCGCGCCCGCGTAAACCGCGTGACCGCCGACCGTGCCCTTGCCGGAAACAATGGCTTCGGGCAATCCCGACGCCGCTTTTGCGGCTTCGATGCGGTCTTTATACGGCTTGGTATCGACAAATTCCAGCGGGTCGGTCGAGGTCACCTCTTCGTCCAGCTTTTCATATTTGCCGTCGTCGAAAAGATTTTTGAGCCGCGCGCGCGCGCCGAGCCGAAAATGATAACCGCATTCCTTGCAGACCTGCTGCGCTTCTTCCAGCTCGCCCTTGTAGAGCGCGGCGTCGCATTCCAGGCATTTGACAAAGATTCCCTCGGTTTTCACCTTGCGGTCTTCATCGGCTGGCTGTTCATCCAATTTCGGTTTGTTTCGACTAAACCACGACATAAGTAGAAAAATGCAAAATGCAAAACGTAAAATGCAAAATATCAGGAAATAATTTATTTTGAATTTCGGATTTTGAATTTTTAATTGAATAAGGTTATCACACGCGCAAACTTCTCAGAAAGCCGGAAAAGGCTTTGTTGTCGATTTATAATTATGAAACGGGCGTTTTTTGTGTTAAATTCAGCAGGTTAGGGATACAACCGAAACGAGGCTCTACCGTTATGAAAAAATTTCTGTTTCTAATCGCTTTACTTCTCTCCGTTTTCTCCGTCAACTCTTTTTCCGCCGTCAGAACCTGGGACGGCGGCGGCGCGGACGGCAACTGGCAGACGGCGGCAAACTGGGTCGGCGACGTCGCGCCCGCCGCCAACGACGACCTTGTTTTTCCCGCAAACGCGGCGCAGTTTGCGACCAACAACAATTTCTTTTTCTTCACCGCTTTTAACTCTATAACTTTTGAAGGCGGAACATATACGGTCGGCGGAAACCCGTTCACCCTGCGCAGCTTGAACGCGCCCGCCGGGACGCATTTGATAAGCACGGCGATAAGTCTCGGCGGCGGCGCGCAGACTTTTACCGCCGGACAGGCGGCGGTCGTGACGATTGCGCTCTTGAATGTCGGCGGCAATCCGCTGACTTTAAGCGGCGCGGGCAGCTTCGGCATAGGTCTGCTTTCCGGCTCGGGCGCGATTACTAAAAACGGAATCGGCGCGTCTCTGATTGCCGGCGCGAGCAACTACAACGGCGCGCTGAACATCAACGACGGGATTCTGGTCGTCGACGCGAACCTGCCGAACAGCGTCGTGACGATTAATTCGACTTCGACCGGCGGCACGTTCGGATTGAGCGGTCTCGGCGGCACGGGAACGGTCGGCGCGACAACCGTCACGAGCGGCGGAATCAGCGCCGGAACGCTCGACAATCCGACCGGAATTTTAAACATCAACGGCAATCTGAATTTTTCTCCGAACGGAAATTTCGTGGCGAAAATCGGCGGCACGACGCCCGGCGCAAACGGTCACGACCAGTTGAACGTCACGGGAACGGTCACCTTAAATAACGCGCGGCTCGTGCCCGTGCCGTGGAACGCTTTTCGCCCGGCAATCGGTGATTCGTTCGTGATTTTGCGCAACGACGGAACCGACCCGGTGAACGGCACGTTTCTGAACGCGCCGGAAGGAACGGTTTTCGGCGGCGCGCTGAACACGGCTTTCCGCATTACATATATCGGCGGCGACGGCAACGACATCGTTATCACGCGCGTCAACAAAGCCAATTTCGATTTTGACGGCGACGGCAAATCGGACGTTTCGGTTTTTCGCCCGTCGGACGGCACGTGGTACGCGCTCTTGAGCGGCAATGGCGCGCTTTTCGGTCGGCAGTTCGGCGCGAGTTCAGACCAGCCCGCGCCCGCCGATTTCGACGGCGACAACCGAACCGACACGGCGGTTTTTCGTCCTTCGGACGGCTACTGGTATATTCTGCGCAGCTCCGATTTGACTTTTACGGCGACGCAGTTCGGCGCAAACGGCGATTACGCCGTGCCGAACGATTTTGACGGCGACGGTCGCGCCGACATCGCGGTTTTTCGCCCTTCGGACGGCGGCTGGTATCAACTGCGAAGCCTGACCAATCAATTTTTCGCGCAGCAGTTCGGCAACAATCAGGACAGACCGGCGATGGGCGATTTCGACGGCGACGGCATCGGCGATTTAGCCGTTTTTCGCAACGACGGAAACTGGTACATCCTGCGCAGCTCGGACGGCGCTTTC
>DATHBC010000876.1:0-3693 GCA_035296345.1 Pyrinomonadaceae bacterium
GTCAGCGCAATCAGGGGAATTGCGGGGAAATGAAATTTCAATTTCCTGAGCTGCATGTATTCGGGTCGAAAATCGTGTCCCCAGCTCGAAATACAGTGCGCCTCGTCAATCGCGAAAAGCGAAACGTTCGCGCCTTTTAAAAATTCGATAAACTGGTCGCCGGCTTGAAAAAGCCTTTCCGGCGCGACGTAAAGCAGCTTTAGCCTGCCGGTGCGAACGGCGCGAAAAACTTCCGTCTGCTCTGCGGCGGTCTGCGTCGAATTTAAAAACGCGGCTTCGATGCCGTTGTTCCGAAGCGCGTCGACCTGGTCTTTCATCAGCGCGATGAGCGGCGAAACGACGACCGCCAAGCCGTCAAGCAGCAGCGCGGGAATTTGATAACAAAGCGATTTTCCGCCGCCGGTCGGCATCAGCACGATACAGTCTTTGCGCTGCAAAACGGTTTCAATCGCCTGCTCCTGATTCATGCGAAACGAATCGTAGCCGAAGTGATGTTTGAGGATTTCTCTGGCGCGCGCGATGTTCATTTCAAAACAGTTTCTTTAAAAAATCACCAATATAAATCAGATAATCTTCGCGTTCTTTGCGAAAAACTTTGCGTCCTTTGCGGTAAAGAAAAATTTAACCGCAAAGAGCGCAAAGCTTCAGACGCAAAGGACGCAAAGGAAAAATTATCGCGGCTGAGCCCGCAGCTTTGAACCTTTAATTATAACTTATTTTGCCGACGAAATGCTTCTCGTTTCAGCCAGCCGCGCCGCGATTTTCGGGATAATTTTTCGCGGCGCTTGAATCGCGCCGGCGATGTGCCGCGCTTCGGTGAAATGTCCGGCGACGTAAACGCCCGCGGCGTTTGTTTCAAAGGTTTCTTCGTCGTAAACCGGAACTTCGCCGTATTTCGATTGCCGCGTTTCGACGCCGAGATTTTTCAGCAATTTCAATTCCGCGTCCGCGCCGATGAGGATGAAAACAACGTCGTTCGGGAAAGTTTCGACCGAGCCGTTTTCGTTTTCCAGAACAATATCCTTTTCGCGGATTTCGACCACTTTTTTAAGAAAATAAACGTTCAGACAATTTTTTTCCAGTTCCTGTTCGAGCGGCTGCTTGACCCAGTATTTGATGCAGCCCTGTTTCGGGTCGTTGTTTTCCCAATCGGCGCGAAATATTGCCAGGATGGCGTTTGCGCCTTCCTGCGCTAAAAATAAAGCCGCTTCGCCCGCCGAGTTTCCGCCGCCGATGACCATCGCGTTTTTCTTGACATAAGGATATGTTTCGCGGAACAGATGATGAACCTTCGGCAAATCTTCTCCGGGAACGTTCAGTCGTCGCGGATACTCCATCGCGCCGATGGCGAAAAGGACTTTCCGCGCTTCGTAAACCGCTTTGCCGGTCGTGATTTTAAAATGATTGTCCGAAATTTTTCCGACCGTTAAGACTTCTTCTTCCGTCCGGACGCGCAGATTGTTTTCCAAAACGAAACGGACGTAATAAGAAAGAAGCTCCTCGCGCGTCGGCTTTTCGCGCGCCGGTTTCAGAGTTCCCTCGATAAGCTCCAATTCGTTGACGGTCGAAAAAACCGCCAAGCCGACCGGATAATTGTAAATCGTGTTGCCGATTAAGCCTTTTTCGATGACGAGATAGTTTAAATTTAATTTTTGCGCTTCAAAGGCGGCGGAGATTCCGGCGGGACCCGCGCCGATTATTAATAAATCCAGCATTCTTTATAACGGAGAGCCGAGAACTGAGAACTGAAAACTGAGAACTGATAAGTTGAATGGTTTACAATTCTCAGTTCTCACCTCTCAGTTCTCAGTTTTTATTTCTTCCTTAATTTTTCGCTCCTGCGGCGTCGGCTTCGGCTTTTTCGCGCCGCGCGGAACAATCCAGAATTCGACTTCCGAGCTTTCGCGATAACCGCCGAAAACTATTTTCACGCGGCTCAAATCAAGATTTGTTTTTTCGGCTAAATCCCGCATTCCTCTTTCGATAACCTCGGAGGCTTTTGTCAAATCGTATTCGGCTTCGTCAGCGTAATAAATCACGCGTCCTCTGGCGGATTTATCTTGATTTAAAGTCTCTGCAAAATAAACGGAAGTCCATTCAAAAAATTCTTCTTCCGGCACGATTTCCGCTTCCGTTTGCGTCTCTGTTTCGGTTTCGGCAGAAGCGTCCTGATTTTCGACGGTTTCCTGCTGAACTTCCTGCGTATCGGTTTCCGGGACAGCTTCTTCTTCCGGCGGCGGAAGAGCGGCTTCACTCAGGTCGAGATAATTTCTTTCTACCATCAAAGCCTTGTTTTTAGGCTGTTCGGGCTTTTCGACCGTGCCGGAAGGCTGCGGAATTTCGCCGCCCGGCGGCACAAACCACAGTTCCGTCATTCTCGACGCGCGAAATCCGCCGTCCGCCATCTCTATTCCTTCTTTCGGAAAACGGCGCAAGCGCAGGTGGTTCGCATACAAAGTTAAAATTCCGACGGCAAACCTTTTATCCTGCATTGCCGGCTCGTCGTCCGCGCCGCGATAAAAAATAATGTAGCCTTTCGCCGCAGGATTATCACGCAGAGCGACGAGAAGATTGTCCAGGCGTCCTCCTAAATCACAATCGCCGACCGGTCCGAATTCGTCGAATTTGGTAGTCTGTGTGATTCGGGGCGCTTGGGAATTTTCAACCTGTTCCTGCGCGGCGGCATGAGCCTGAAACAGAAAAAGAAAAGCCAGCAAACACAGCGCGGAAAAAGTTTGAATACGCATCATTAACCTCACAGAATCGGCGGCTTCGCACATTTTAGCCTGTCTTTTACGATTAACCGACATTATTTTCGTTCTCCAGTCGCCGCAGCTCGTCCGTAAATTTTTCAATCTGTAGTTTCGTATTTTCCAGCTCGCGCTTGGTTTCCAGATATTTTTCCCACTCGCCCGTATTGGTCAGAGCCTTAGCCACGTCTTCGTCCAGCGCGTGCGCCATTACGGCGAGCAAATCGCTCAAGGCTTCCTGGCTGCGCAAAAGCGTCTGGATAATCGTGTAAGCGAGCTTGGCGTTCGGATAATCTAAATCACTCATATTTATCTGTGCCGCGTTTATTATCAACTAATCCCGCGTTTCATTCATCGTCGCGTTCGATTTCATCCGCTGTCAAGCCGGCGGGAATCAGCCAGAGCTGCGTGCGAGGTTTCCCGTTCGGGTCGCCTCTGACAATTGAAATTCTGAAAGACGAAAATTCTCTGAGCCGCATTCTGTTCCTGATAAATCGCTCCTGCCCGGCGGCGTAATTCGGCGAGCCGTCGATAAATATATAACCCGTGCCGCTTGCTTCTTCTCTGAGCCTGCCCAGAAACTTTCCGAATCGTTTTTTAAAATCGCTTTGAGCTATCCTGCCGAAAGAGTCGATTTTGTGCGGCTGCTGAATTAATTCCGGCGGATTCGCCCCGGGCGGAATCAGCCACGCTTCGGTTTTTACTTCTTTCAGAAATCCGCCTCTGACCAACGTAATTCTTGAAATATCAAAGCCTCGCAATTTAAAAAGGCTTTTGATGCGTAATTCGTTTCTCTCGGCGAACCTGTCTTCCCCGTAATTTACGAAATAACCTTTTGCCGCCGGTTTTTTTTCTAATTCTCCCTGAATAAAAGTATCAAGCAGCGCGTCGAGATGCTCATTCGTAGTCAGCCCGACTTCAAAAAACTTTTTCGGCTGCGGAT
>DATHBC010000877.1:0-2732 GCA_035296345.1 Pyrinomonadaceae bacterium
CGCAGTGCTGGCGCTCGTCCATAATAAACATCGCGAGCGTGGCATTGTCGGCAATCGCCTCCAGCTGCCGCCGGTAATAATCCTCGTCTTTTTCGGCTGGTTTCGGAAGCGGTTCTTCCTGTTGCTGCTGCCGCCGCGCCGACGTCTGCTGCTGGTTTGCGGATTTAGCCTCTAATGTCATAAACCTCCCCATTCGCCTGCTGCCGATAGAGCGGCGAACATTTCCTTGCTCGTATAATTAAATTATAAACGGACGGAAACTTCTTAACAAGGTGTTTCTTTTCCCGTGCGGCGTAAAGCCGGGAGATTTCAGCCGATTTCCAGATTACACAGCAGCGGAAAATGGTCGGAAGCCCGCGCGGCGACGGGCGGCGCTTTGACTACCTCGCAGGATTTCAAATGAGCGGAATATCTCGCCGGAACGAAAATATAATCGAGCCGGACGTGCGGCTGCCAGACCGGAAAAGTATAGCCTTTATCGTCCGGATAGAGATGGCGAAAGCCGTCCAGATAGCCTGCGTCGAGCATCGTCTGAATCGTGTCGCGCCGGATGTCTCTGCCCGAAATCCAAATCAGGGCGCGAATCCACAGCGGCATCAGAGGGAGATTAAAAACTTCGTTGGGCGCGAGCGTGTTGAAATCGCCGACGATGAGGTGAAAGCCGTCCTGGTGGCGTTTGATGCTTTCGAGCAGGGCGCGGATTTCCGCGTGCCGCTGGCGCTCGCTCCATTTGGAAAAGCGCGCTTTCAGATGCAATCCGAAAATTCGCATTTCCGTTTCGCTAAGCTGTATTTCCAGAAATGAATGATGCGCGCCGCGCGGGTGATGCCATTCGTGGTGAACGACCGCCAGGCGGCTGATAAAGCCGACGGAATTTTTCGCCCGCGCCGCGCGGAAAGGCATCCGGCAGGCGTCGCCCAGATATTCGATCACGCCGGGGTCTGAGGCTTCCTGAAAAACGACGATGTCCGGCTCGATTTCGTTTATCACTTCGGCAAGCTGCGCCTGCCGCTCGCGCCCGCCGAAACGGATGTTGTAGCTGAGGAGTTTGAGCTTCACGCGGCTGTTTCTTCCTGCTCGATAATCATATGATAAGGCTGACCGAGCAGGACGTCGCGGACAAACATTATAAAATTCGCCGTCGCCTGTATATTTACGGGACGCCCGACCATTTCCTGCAGCTCGACGCGCAGCGGATTCAGCGCGGGCGCAATACCGGGGTCTTTGTCGCCGAGCGGTTTCGTGTGCAGCGCGGGAATGTAATAAGCGTCGTCCGTCCACAGCGCGCGCGCCTCTTCGCCGATTAAAGTCACGTCCAAATCGCTCGTGCCGTCGCCTTTCGCGTCAAACGGTCGCCCGTCTTCATAGCGTTCGTTCGTGACGACGCTGCCGCGCAGGGCGACGCCCGTTCCCGGCGGCAAACCGTCTTTCAGCTTTTCGCGGAATCTTTCGTAAAGCGCGCGATTCCCGTCAAAGCCGAGCGCGATAATCCGCTCTAAAACTTCCTCCTGGCTCAACTCGGAAACGTCTTTTTCAATAATCGAATTTTCAGCGTCCATAATTTCTTTATTCAAATATTTTTAAGTTTAGGCTTTTCGATTTTCGAAATCAAAAATATTCCGGCAAATAAAAAGAAGCGCGACCGTTTAATCGCGCTTCTCGTAAAAAAAATCAGGTCAGTCGTGTGCCGGCGAAGAAAGACGAGCCTAGCTCTTTTTCCTGTGACAGCACGAGCCGCCTTTCGTGCAGCAGTCCGCGCCGGGCTGGCAGCAGTTTTCGCCGCCGCTGCCGCTGTCGCCGACGACCACGACATTCGTCATATCGACGCTTTCCGTCGCGTTCGTCTGCTGCGCGTCGTGCTGTTTCATCGGACACGAATCTTTGTCCTTTTTGCCGCCGCCGCAGCACGAACCGCCCATCGAGCATTTGCCGTCCTTGCAGCAGTCAGCCATGCCGCAGCACGAATCTTTGTGCCGGTCTGCATCGGTAGCGGCGGCAACCGTCGAGCCGTTTTGCTTGTGCATCCGGCAGTGCGAAGCCGCCGCCGGCGAGTGATTTTGCGATTGATTGTAAGCGAAGACAACAGCCGCCAGTCCGAAAACCAGCACCGCCGCCATCGCTATCAGAATTCTTTTTTTCATGGTTTTTTCCTTTCAAAATTTAAAATTAAGCTTCGGGCGTGCCGGATGCGTCAATGCTCCGGCTTGAAAATAAACGCAGTTAGCTCAGCTTTTTCTAAATTCTGAAAACGCAGTTTTTTAGATAAGTGCTTCCGCGATTGTGAACGACGGCGCGATAAGTTTTCGGAGATTCCTTCGCGCGGGCGATTGCTGAAAACTTCGGCGCAGAGATTTTAACCGTTGTCGCCGACGGCGCGGCAGCCTGCGGAATTTTTTCTATGTTCCGCGCCCTGTCGAAAACTTTCGGGAGAAAACCGCAGCAATCAGGCGTTAAATTCTCTCTTTGAAAGCTCGCGAAATCGGGATTATTTACGCCGCTCGCGCTCGACTGCCTGTCGCAATGGCTCGTTCTGGCGAGCGGGCAACTGTCTTTTTCGGCTGCGGCGGCTCGCGCTTCCATATTTCCGCAGCAAAACAAAAGCGCCACGCCGCTCAGCCAGAGAACGAGCGCGCCGGAAATGATTCGCTGTGAAAATGCGGGTTTCATCAACTGTAAAATAACAGAAAAACTTTTTGCTGTCGAGGTTTTCCAATATTAGGTAGTGTCCTAAT
>DATHBC010000878.1:0-5653 GCA_035296345.1 Pyrinomonadaceae bacterium
GGCGGCGTCGCCGCCGAGCCGTGATTGCGATAAAGATTTTCGTAGCCGTTGCCGTCGTATTTGACGCCGAGCATTCGCGGCGCGTTCAGAATGCATTTCCAGGTGCTTTCATTTTTGATGTCGTACGGGCAATTGCTCCAACCGTGCGTTAATTGCCGGAGGTTGATATTCAAATCCAAAAGATGCCGGTTTGCCACGACGCTCAGAGCGTCCGACAAAACGAGCGCGGGCAGACGGTTCTGCGCCCGATACTCGTTGATAAGCCTAAAAAGCTCTTTTTCGCGCGTGTCGAGCGTATCGCCCGCGCAGTTTTTTTCGGTAAACAACTGTTTCCCGTCACAGGTTTTCTGCGCCGCAGAAGCCTGCGCGAGCGAAAAAATCAGAAGACATCCGAAAACGAAAATCAAAACTTTACGTTTCATAACTTTATTTGTTTTTTATTTTGTAAATTTTTAGCGGAAAAACATGTGGCTCGCGTTTTAGGAAAATATTATTAGTTTGAGGAAATGTCAAGAATTTTCGCCTGAGTCACACAAAAAATCCGGGCGAGAGACCAGCCCGGCGCGGCGCGCTCACAATCGCCTGATTAATTTGATATTTGAAACGGTGCAAATAAAGAGCTTAGTCCATATTTTCAGGTTTTACTTTAACGGTCGGCGCGCCGACGCTTTATAAATCACTTTAACCTTGCTAAAATCCGCAGAAGTTATCAATCATGCTGATAGAAAAAATTCGGTCTCTTTCCATCGAACAAAAAATCGGACAATTATTTTTCATAGGGCTTCCCGGACCGGAAATCGACGCCGACACGCGCCGCCTGCTGGAAGAAATCTCGCCCGGCGGAATCTGTCTTTTTTCGCGCAACGTGCGCAGCGTCGAACAGGTGCGCGGGCTGAACGAAACCTTGCGCGAAATTCTGCCGATTGAGCCGATAATCAGTCTCGACCAGGAAGGCGGGCTGGTCGACCGCCTGCGCCGCGTCCTGACGCCGATGCCGCCGCCGCGCGTCATTCGCGAGCACGGCGATTTAGCCGCCGCGCGCCAGCTCGGCACGATTACGGGCGAGGTTCTGCTTATGCTCGGCTTTAATATGAATTTTGCGCCGACGATGGAAATTATGTCCGAAGACCGCGACCTGCTGTCGAACGGCTTGTTTTCGCGCTCGTTCGGTCGCTCGCCCGGCGAGGTTCTGGGTTATTCGATGGTTTACCTGCGCGGGCTGCAAAGCGCCGGGATTCTCGGCTGCCTGAAACATTTTCCCGGCATCGGCGCGGGCGAGGTCGATTCACACGAGGAATTGCCGATGGTGCATATGTCGCGCGACGAGCTGATTGCCAAAGACCTCGCGCCGTATATCGAGCTTTTTTTGTTTCGCCGCGACGAAGACGACCGCGTGCGCGCCGTGATGGTCGGTCACGGCGGTTATCCGAAAATCGACCTCGAAGCCGCAACAATCGGCGGTCGGCTCGTTCCGGCATCGATTAACGCCAATATCGTGACCAAGCTTTTGCGCGAAGAGCTCAGTTATAAACATCTGGTTTTGACCGACGATATGGAAATGGGCGCGATTTTAAAGCATTGCCCGATTGAGGAAGCGACCAAAGCCGCGTTCAGGGCGGGCGAGGACATGATTCTGATTTGCGCCGGAGCGGAAGCCATGCGAAAAAGCTTTCAGGCGATGCTCGAAGCTTTTCACGCGGGCGAATTTTCCGTTGAACGCCTCGATGAATCTTTGCATCGAATATCCGAGGTGAAATTATTGCTGAAATCGCCGCTTCCGCTCGATTTGAATCGCTTGCAGGAGCTTTCGAGCGGCATCGCCAAACTTAACGAAAATCTGAACTACAGTTACGGAGGTTAAATGTTTTTGCGTTATATTTTTGCATTTTTACTGATTGTCTCGACTTTATTTCTGACGCTTTCCTGCCGAACGCAGGCGCGCGACGCGGTCACCATCGCGCTGTCGGACAAATTTTCCGGTCTGGACACCATCTCGACGACCGGCTCGGACGCGGCGGCTGACCGCATCCGGAATTTAATGTTCAATTCGCTCGTTAAGAAAAACGAAAAGTTTGAATACGTCGGCGAGCTGGCGAAAGACATCCGAATCGACGCCGAAAATTTAACGATTACCTTTCCCTTGCAGGACAACGTCAAATTTCACAACGGCAAAGATTTAACCTCGGCGGACGCGGCATACACTCTCAATGCGCTCTTTAGCGCCGGCGGTTACAAGGCGGCGAGCTTTTACGATAAAGTCGGCGAGCAGAAACAGGAACACATTACTTCCGTCGAGACGCCCGACGCGAAAACCCTGGTGCTGAAAGTTCGCCGTCCGGCTCTGATCAATCAGACGCTTTCAAATCTCGTCACGATTCCGATTATTCCCGAAGGCACAATCGAGCAGCAGAAAACCGCGCCCATCGGAACGGGAGCCTTTAAATTCGCCGCCTTCGACCAGGCGAACAGTCTCGTCTCGCTCGAAGCCAATCCGAATTACTGGGAAGGCGCGCCCAAAATTCACAAGGTAAACGTCAAAACCGTCACCGACGCCAACGCTCTGCAGGCTGAACTGCAATCGGGTCGCGTCGATTTAGTGCCGAACCCGACCAATATTTCCGCCGACACTTTTAACGCGCTCGGCAAAAATCCCAATCTGCAAATCGTCCAGAGCGACGGCTCAAACATCCGTTATATAGGCTTTAACGTGATGGAAAAACCGGTTGACAACCTGAAAATGCGGCAGGCAATCGCCTACGCGCTCGACCGCGAAAAAATTATCAGGGATTTTCTGAGCGGTCAGGCGAAAGTCGCGCATTCGATTCTGCCCGAAGCTTCTTGGGCTTATTCCGCGCCGGTAAAATACAATTACGACCCGGCGAAAGCGAAACAGCTTTTGCAGGAAGCCGGCTACAAGGGCGAGCCGATTAAATTTAAATATCTTTCGGGCAGCTCGGCGGTCAGCTTGTATTCGCAGATTATCCAGAATTCTCTGAAAGAAGCCGGAATCAACGTCGAAATCGAGACTTTGGAAGACAACACGCTGCGCGAGCAGTTGAAACAAGGTCAATTTCAGATGAACACGGCGCAATGGATCGGCGGCAATCAAGACCCGATTTTCCTGCGCGATTTGTTCGATTCCGAAGAGTTTCCCGATAAAAAAGCCAACGGTCGCAACCGCAGCCGCTATGCCAACCCGGAATTCGATAGAATCGTCCGCGAAGCCGTCAATGAAACCGACAAGGCGAAAGCGGCGCAGCTATACGCCCGCGCTCAGGAAATCGTCGCCAATGATTTGCCTTACCTGCCGCTCTGGTATCCGGCAAATATGGTAATCGCCAGCAAGCGCCTGGACAATATCAAAAACGTCAGCATCAACGCCAGCGGCGACTGGAGCTTTGTCAAGGATTTGACGGTCGGTAATTAGTTCGAGAAAGCGACCGTTTTACGGCGGCTCGGCTTGACAATCCGCCGCCGATTTGTAGAATAAACTTTTGCGGTTGTCAGCGGGAATAGCTCAGTGGTAGAGCGCAACCTTGCCAAGGTTGAAGTCGCGAGTTCGAATCTCGTTTCCCGCTCCAAGATTTAAAAACGAGGGATGAAAGATGAATATTACGTTTCATTTTTCATCCCTCATCAATTTTCCGCCCGTTCAGCTTCAATAATTTATGTTTTTGTCCGGCTTCAAATGCAGACGGCGGTTTCATACAGTTTTCGTTTTCCGCCTCTTTTTCTAAAGGAAATTATTTTTTCCACGCGAAAATCTTCGTGTTCGAAAATTTTCCCTAAAATCACTTCGGTGAAAATCTCGATTCCCGAAAGCCTGGAATTGCCGACGACGTAAGCCGCCCGAAAAT
This sequence comes from Pyrinomonadaceae bacterium, assembly GCA_035296345.1. GTDB lineage: Bacteria > Acidobacteriota > Blastocatellia > Pyrinomonadales > Pyrinomonadaceae > JALZHR01. The sequence continues at coordinate 3,858 of DATHBC010000878.1, forward strand.
TTTCAGCCGAAAATTCTTTTACGGATTTGATGTGCTTCCACATATCAATAAAATATTTCGTCGCGTAATTGCACATTAAAATACTTTTATCCTGTAATTCGTCATAGTAGGAAAGATACGGTTTTATTTCGTCGGGCACGGTTATCAATTGGCTTTGCAGAATCGACGTCGCCCTGCCCCAGGTTCCGCCGATTGCCATCAAATCCAGCTCGGTGGCTTGTTTAACATCGTCCAGTAATTCCATAAAATGAAGCTGCGGTCGGGTCTGATGAACATAGCTGTATCTGTTCGGATACGGCGGCGACGTGATAACGCATTCAATTGGGCGATTGACCAAATCCCGCAGATTTTCCGTCGAATTGCCGAGAGCGACGGCGTTTTGCTTTGAAAAGGAAATTTCGTTTTCGCTCAGCTTTTCCAAATCGCTTTTGATGGATTTCAGATTCCCGGTCACTTCCAGATAGACATCGATGTTTCGTTTATGGTTGTCGTCAAAAGTAATCGTCGGGTGATTCCGATGGATATTCGCGCAATCCAGCGAAGCTTTGTTTATCGCCAGCCACAAATAATCGTAAACGGGCGAGTATTTTTCATTCATCATCAACTGCCGGCACAAAATCAGGTCTCTTAAAACAGATTCTTTCCACCAGCGAAAGACATTGTGAATTATCGGAAGCCGGGTTTCGAATTTTTCCAGAACCGTTTCGAGAGTTTCATTACCGTAAGTATTAATTAATTCCGCTGCTTCCCGAACGTATACATCAAATAAATCGAGAGATTTTCGCTCCCAATTCAAGGATTTGTCGCCGACTTCCCGAAGCAGCGGATTTATCTCTATGCCGAGGGCTGGAATTCCCTTTTTCTGACATTCGATAATCGTCGTTCCCCGCCCGCTAAACGGGTCTAACACAAAGCTTTTTTCATCAATCCCAAGCTCCTGAATCAAATACCGCACCAGATTAGGCGAAAAACTCGGCGTCAGACGATACCAGCGATGAACGGATTCCGATTGCCCGGCTTTGAAGGTAATATCGCCGATATTCACTTCCTCGTAATCGAAGCCCGAAACCTGTATATTACTGTGAAAACAGGTTTTATCTACGTGATTATCTTCTTCTTTCTGAAACCGGGAGTTTTGTTTGAACATTATATTAAAACGATTTTTTTATTGAACCTCGGCTGCCCGGCGAAAAGCGGCAAAAACGGGACGTTTTGACAAAGCAATTATCCAAAAGCTGCAATAGCATATCATCATAATTGCTTTATCCCGAAAACGATAAAGCATTTCGGCGATTTATTTTTTTTAGTTTAAAATCGAGTATTTGACCTTTTATGTTCGTTATAGTAACTTACTTTTTTGCTCTTTGATTCATTGAATTACCAATAAATCATAACGAAAAAACGCAGCGAAAATTCAGCCCGTCTTCGCTGCCGAAAGCTCGTCAAAGACAAAAAGCTCCGACAGTAAACAACAAAAGGGCGGCGTAGCCAAGTGGTAAGGCAGAGGTCTGCAAAACCTTTAGATGTAGCAACCTGCAATTACTCCAACTTCCCTAATTCCAACATTTACAATCAAATTCAAAATTGCTATTTAGATGTAGTGTAGTGAGAAATGTAGTGGCGTTTCTAACACGCCACTGTTTTAGCTTTGACTCTCTCATTTTCCGTAGCTTCATTTTCTTTATCTTTAACGAAACTCTCTAATTTTTTGATTGCATTGAATTGATGCTCTTTTGTCGGATGAGCATAGCGCGTTACCATATCAAGCCGTGAGTGCCCTAACAAATCTTTTAACG
>DATHBC010000879.1:0-10521 GCA_035296345.1 Pyrinomonadaceae bacterium
GAGCAAACACGCGGCGAGCAGCATCAGGCAGACGACCGCAAACGGGGCGATGCTTCCGTTTGCGGCTGCGGCGGCAAAAGCCGTTTTTTTTCTAAATGCGCGCATCCGTCTCTGTCTCCGTTTGTTTTTTACATCGCGCCCGTTCCGCGCATGACTGCCGGAATCGTCTTGAATAAAATTTTAAAATCGAGCAGCAGCGACCATTTGTCGATGTATTCGAGGTCTTGCAGAATCCATTTGTCAAAGCTCGTTTCGCTTCTGCCGGAAATCTGCCAGACGCAGGTGATGCCCGGTTTGACGCTGAAGCGGCGGTTAAACCAGAGCTTGTTGAATTTCTGAAAATCGCGTTCGGGCAGCGGGCGCGGTCCGACCAGCGACAAATCGCCGAGCAGGACGTTGATCAGCTGCGGCAATTCGTCGAGGCTCGTCCGGCGCAGCCATTTTCCGACCGTGGTGACGCGCGGGTCGTTTTTGATTTTGAAAACCGGACCGTCGGCTTCGTTTAAAGCTTCGAGTTCTTTTTGTTTTAAATCGGCGTCGGCGACCATCGTGCGAAACTTGAACATTTTAAACGGTCGCTTGTTGTATCCGACGCGCGGCTGGATGAAAAATACGGGTCCCGGCGAAGTCAGCTTGATAAGCAGCGCGATAAGCAGCAAAAGCGGCGAGAAGAGAATGAGCAGGACGAGCGCGCCCATAAAATCAATCACGTTTTTTACCAGCATCTGCAAATCGTTGTGCCGCGTCGCGTAGAGCGATAAAATCGGCGCTTCGCCAATCTCTCCGGCGACGGCGCGCGCCAGCCGCAGGTTGAATAAATCCGAATGGATGCGAACCGTTATGCCCTGCTCTTCAGCCGCCATCGCTACCGTCTCCATCTTTTCGTAGAAAGTCTTGATCGGCAGGCAGATGATCACCTCGTCGATGACGTTTTCGGCTAAAACCTTCGAGATTTCGTCGAGGCTTCCGATGACTTCCGGAGCGTCGAGGTCATCGACAAAGCCCGCGAAGTGGTAGCCGATTTCCGGATTTTTCCTGATTAATTTCACAATCTGCTGACCGCGACTGCCCGCGCCGACGACGACGACGCGCCGCAGGTTGCGACCGTGCAGGCGAAACTGCTTTAAAAGACTGCGTTTTACGAGACGCAGGAAAAACAGCAGCGCGAAAGACGTCGCCGAAAAGAGCAGCAGGAATCTTTTCGGAAAAATCTGCCATTCCGCCAGCAGCATCAAGGTCGCCACAATCAGCGTGCAGAAAGCGACGGCGCGCATGACGTCGAAAAATTCGTCTTCCCAGCTAGCCAGCCGCTTCGAGCGATACAGCCAGAACGAAGACAAAACAACCGCCCAGCTCGTGAAAACGCCGAGAAAGAAAATCGCGCTGTCAACGCTCGGATTGTAGACGGCTTGCCGGATGTAATCGACGCCTTCCGGTCCGCCGCGATAAAATGCCAACCATAATGCCGCCGCTAGAGAAGCCAAATCGAGCAGCTTATATACCAGTATCAAGGAGGCTCTGATGCGTTCTTTCATAAGAAAATTCCTCGCCTAATCGTTTTAAATACTTGGCTTTGTAAAGTCGAAATACGGCGGGAATTTCAGTAATTTTTCGAGAGAAGTGTAAATCAGCAGCGGAAAAGCAATATCTTTGCGCGCTTTGCGAAAAACTTCGCGTCCTCTGCGGTTAAAGAAAATTTTTAACGCAAAGGACGCAAAGAGAAAGACGCGCAGAACGCAAAGAAAAAGTCTTTATTCATCAGGGTTAACTCGGTTCATCATTCTCATAACGGGTATTTCTTTCTTCTGACGGTCGGCGGCGGAGGCAGAGCCGGAGGATTGGTTTGAGAGACGAGTTTCATCTCGCTGCCCGACGCTTCGAGGTCGGGGATAATCGCCAGGACGGGCAGTTCCCAGCGTTCTTCGATTTCGTGCGCCGAGCCGATTAAATCGAAATCTTCGCCGCTGCTTAAAGCCGGATGAAGCTTATCCAGAACGATAGCGGCGGCAAAACCGGCGGTGCCGCCGACGAGCATTAAAACCAGAAGATTTAAAAGCATTTTCGGGCTTTTCGGCTCGCCGTCGGTGCGCGGCGCGTCGATGATGCCGAAATTCATGACCTTTTCCCGGTTCAAAACCTGCGAAATCTCGTTTTCTCGCGCTTTTTTCTGATAGAGCAGATACGCTTCCTCGTTGATGCTGCGCTCGCGCTGGAGATTTTCTCTTTCGATGCTGCGCGTGTTCAGCAGCGCGACGTCGGCGCGCAGCCTGGCGGCTTGCGTCGTCAGATTTTTTTCGCGTTCCTTCAGCGCGGCAAGACTGGTCTGGGCGCTGTAAAGCTCGCTTTCCAGACGGCGGCGCAAATCGTTTAAGGCGAAAGAGCGTTCCTGCGGCGGATTGGCGGTTTCTTCGGCGAGAGCTTTTTTCAGTTGCTTGATGCGCTCTTCGTTTTCGCGCACGGGACGGCTCGCCGGTTGATATTTTTGCAAAAGCTGCGTTCGCTGCTGTTCGAGCTGAATCAATTCCTGCTTCATCCCGTCGAGCGCCGAAACGTATTTGGAAACCGAGCCGACCTGAATCTGTTCGGGCTGCGCGGCGATTTTTTCTTTCAGAGACGCGATGCGCTTTTCGGTCTCGCCGATTTCGGTGCTGGCGGTATTGATTTGCGCCTGCGCTTCGTAAAGCTGTTTGAGCAGAAGCTCCTGCTGAACCTTGATGTCCGCGCCGGTCACGCCGTTCTGCACGTCGAATTTTTTCAGCGCCGAAGTGGATTGATTCAGTTTCTGATTAAACGAGTCGGACTGTTGATTAAAAACATCGCCCGCCTGCTGGTTTTCGTTTATCTCGACGTGCAGCTCGACGTATTTCTGATAAATTTTTTCCAGCGTTTTTTTGGCGCGCAGCGGGTCGGTATCGGTGTAGCTGACCTTGATGATGCGGGATTTTTTCGTCGGCTCGACCGACAGGTTGCTCGCCACGCGGCTCGCTATTTTCTCGACGGTAAAATTGTTTTCCGCCGTTTGCGCGCCCGCGTCGCCAGTTTCCTCTTTCGCCGTCGCGCGCGGCGACGAGAAGAAACCGTAGAGCGATTCTTTGAGGCTCTGGCGCAGATTGCTCAGCCATGTGTCGCGTTTCGGCGCTTGATTGTTGACGAGGTCTAAATCGACGACCGCGCCGGTGATGACTTCGTTGCTTTTGATAAGCTCCAGCTCCGAGTTAAACTCTTCGTCGCTGATGGACGCCTGAACCATATCCGGCATCTTGTCCGAAGAGCTAATCTGCGGGTCGACGCGGTCGCGCGAGACCAGAATGCTCATCGTCGCTTCGTATTTCGGCGTGATTAAAAACGTCGCCATCATCCCCGAAAAAACGACCAGCAGAAAGACCGAGAAAATCAGCAGCTTGCGGCGAAAAACCATCTGCCACAACCGTATAAACAAGCTTTTTTCAGTCGGAAATCTCATCGTTTGTCACAAATACTTAGAAAAATGGAACCAGTCCGCGAAATCCTTCAATCGCTTTATTTATCTGCGAAATTTTCGAATCCGGAATGAAAATATAATCGCCGTCCTGCAATAAAATATCTTTTTCCTCGCCATTGCGGCTGAGTATTTTCAGGACGTTTGTCGATTGAAACTGCCAGTCGCGGCTGCCGGTTTCGTTCGGTCGCGCGTGCAGAACCATTCTCCGGTTCGCGTCGCGCGTAAAGCCGCCAGCCAGAAAAATCACCTGTATCAAGGTCTGCGCGTCGCGCAAATCGTAACGCCCGGGCTTGTTAATCTGCCCGCCGATAAAAACGCGCGGCGGCACATATTCGACCAGCGTAACGGTTATCACGGGCGTCAGCAGAATTTCCTCGTAAGCCTTTTCCAGATGTTTTTTAAGCTGCGAAACCGTTAAGCCTTCCGCCTTGACGTCTTCAATCAACTGGAGACTGATAAGACCGTCTGGTCGAACGACGAGCGCCGTATCGGTCAATTCCGGGTGATAAAGAAATTTAACGCTCAGCTTATCGCCCTGACGAATGCGATAACCCGCATCGGGCGCGTTCGCCGAAGTGTTGGTTTGAGCCGTCCGCGCCTGCGCAAACGCCGGAAACGGCAGGCAAAACGCGCAGAGCGCCAGCTTAAAAATTAATATCGAAAATTTGAAACGCATATAATTCGACCAACGAGCGATTGATTGTAGAAGCGGCGGCGGAATCGGTTTCCGCTTCGGTCAATCGCTCGATTGGTTATTTGTTAATATGACGAATATTTGAAAACTTCCAGCCTTATTTGAAAAGGCGGAGACGCTTTGTGAGGGCTGCGTTTCCGCCTTTTCGCTAAAGTTATTAAATCGGGAGATTATACGCGGTAGGAAATACGATTGTTCGATTCGTCTTCCGTCGAATCGCCGCCGGAATTTTCGGCGGAAAGCTCATTCGATTCGGCGGTTGAAATATTTTTTTCCGAAAGCCGTCCGCCGCCGGTTTCGTCGCCGCTGCCCGGCGAAAAATCCGAGCCCTGGCGGACGCTCATTTCGGAGAGATTGATGCCGCGCTCGCGGATGATGCCCGTCAGTTCGTGACGGCGGGCTTCGAGCTGATTTTTTATCTGCTCGTTTGCCGCCAGGAATTCGGCTTTTAATTTGCCGTTTTCCTCGACGGTCAATCTTATCTGCAAGCCTTCGAGCACGGAATGTTTCAGCGCAATGACGATTGCCTGCGCGTTTTTCAGATTCTGCGCGCGGATTGACGAAACGATTCTTTCCAAATCGGCGACGTGCAGGATAGAGCGCGCCGCCGGAATCGAATTGGCGCTGAAAATTTTATTTTCGGCTGGAAAAACGAAAGCGCCGAATCCGGGATTGCCGTCGCTGCCGTCGCCGCCGCCCTCGTCCGATTGTTTTCGCTCTCTTTCCTCGACCGCATCGCGCGCCTGCACGTCGCGGCTGGTTTCCTTTTCGTTTTGGGCTTCGTCCGATTCCGTCGCTTCCCTTTTTCGCCCTGTCGGAGAATTTTCGTCGTCGCTGCCGCCGCTGTTTTGATTTCGGGTTTCCGCCAGAATCTGCGCAAAGCTTTTCGACAACGGCGCAGGCGGCATGGCGGAATCGAGAAAATCGTTTTTGTTCGGCGAAACGCCCGATTGATTGACGTTTTTATTCTGAAAAGAAGCTTTTGAGTCAGCCGCCGCGTGGCTGTTTTTCGATTGTTCGACTTTCATAAAAATCCTGCGCCCGCCGAAAGAAAATTTCGGTTTATTTTATTCTCGAAGCCGCTTCCCGAATTTTTTTCTGCGTTTCCTGTAGATTCAGACTTTTTCCTTCCGGGTCGAGCGCGACGGCTTTTTCCAGCGCCTCTTTCGCCTTCGCATGCTCGCGCTGTTTGAGATAAAAATCTCCGAGGCTGCCGAAAGCGACCGCCGAATTCGGGTCGGTTTCGGTCGCCTTTCGATAAGCTTCCAGCGCGCTGACGTCGCGCTTGAGCGCCTGGTAGGCATTTCCCAGAGCGACGTAAGCATCGGCGGTCGGCGCTTCTTTCGTCACATCTTCCAGCTCTTTTATGGCGTCCGGATGCTTTCCGGTTTTCGACAGCACGACCGCCAGATAATAGCGCGTTTCCGGCGTTCGATAATTGAGCTGAATCGCATTTTTATAAGCCGTTATGGATTCTTTTTCCCTTTCCAGAATCCGCAGGGCGTCGGCTTGCCCGCGATATGCCATCGCCATCTTCGAATCCATCTGAATCGCCCTCTGATACGCTTTCAGCGCGTCGGCAGGTTGTTTGTTGGCGAGATACGCGTTGCCGAGACCCAAAAAAGGCAGAGCCGAATTCGGCATATATTCCTGCGCTTTGTTGAAAGCCGTGAAAGCGTTCGGGTAATTGCCTTTCGCCATCTCAATCTGCCCGGAAGCGAACCAGCGCTGAGCTTCGATTTGCACCGCCGTGTAGCCCTGCAATTGTCCCAACTGCGCGGCTTGCAGAACCAGCTCCCAGTCAGCCGTCGTGACCGTGCCGGTTTTCGTCGGGTCGGCGTAATTTTCCAGCGTTTCCTTGACCCGCTGGCTCATTTCCAGCGCGATTTCCTCCTGGGTTTTCGGCTTCGGATTCTCGACCTTGACGACCGTGGTCGCCGGTTTGGTCGGTTTGGGAGTTTCGCGAACTAACATGAAATCGGTCTGCTCGGGCGTCACGCTGATTGACTGGACGGGAAGGATAATCTGCCCTCCTTTTTTGACCAGCACCTGATAAATTCCGGGCGCGAGGCTTCGCCTGAGCTGAGCGCCGCCGTCGGTGAAGCCGATGTTCCGGTTATTCAGCCAGATTTCCGCTCTGGCTTCCTGCGTCGTAAAGACCACCGGCACGAGCTTTGTTTTCCTCGTCACTGCCGTTGTTGTTCCGCCGCCTGCCGGCTTGCGCCTTTTCGGCGTGACTGCCGGTTTCGGTGAAGTCGTTCCCGTTTTTTTAGTTTTCGCCGGTTTGTTTCCGTAGACGATGGGGCGCAAATCGGACTGCGCGTGAACGATTACGGAGAACATACCGAATAACGAAAAAAATATGACGGCGCAAAATCCGGATATTAATTTTTCGGTAAAGTTAAAAGGTTTTCCGGGGCTGTGCATCTTTTTACCTCTTTTTACTACAGTTGTTAAACTTTCGCTTTATTATAATTTATCAAGTTAAATTTTTCCCGAAATTTTTCAATAAAATCGCGATTTTATTATTTCCGCTCGACGAGATAACGAAATCCGACCACCTCTAATCTGGTCTCCTGCGGTATCTCGTATCTGGCGCGAACTGAAAGCTCCTCGGCTTTTCCCTTCGCCGAGCCGCCTTTGACGATGCGCAGAACTTTACCGGCTTTGAGCGCCTCCCGAACCTGCTCGTCCGTGACTTCCGCTTCCGAAACTTTATCCTGCGTCCATTCCCAGACATTCCCGACCATATCAAACGCGCCGAACGGCGAGCGATTCAGCGGAAAGCTTTTCACCGCCGAAACTTTTCCGCCCGTCTCGACCGAAGCGACGGCTTTCGCATCCCACTCGCTGCCCCAGGGGTATTTGTTGTTTTCGCGTCCGCGCGCCGCCAGTTCCCATTCGGCTTCGGTCGGAAGGCGCACGGGCAGGTTGATTTTCGTCTCCAGCCATTTGCAGAAGGCTTCGGCGTCCGCGTATGTGACGCCGGAAACCGGAAAATCCGCCGCGCCTTCGGGAAACTCGTTGTTTTTCCAGCCGGCGGGCGCGCGATAATTCGTCGCTTTGACGAATTCGGCGTATTGGGCGTTGGTCACTTCGGTTACGGCGATCGCAAAATCCCTGACCAGCGCCCGTTTGAGCGGTCGCCCGGAATCATCGCCGCCGAGCGTGATTTCGCCGCCCGTCACATTAACGACGTTTTCCGGTTTGGCTGGCGCGGTTTCGACATTTGTTTCGGTAGAAGAAGCGGGCGCGGTTTGCTGATTCGCCGCCGGAGATGAAGAGATTTCGACCTGCTCGTTTTTCGGCGCGGCGTTCAGGTTGCCGTTGAAGTTCGTGACGGTGTATTCAAAATCGCGCTCGGTTTTCTGCCAGCGATGCGAGCCGAAAAAATACCACGAGCCGTAGCCGAGCGTGACGGCGGCGAGAAAACAGACAACCGTAGCGGCGGCGAGCGGCAAAACTCTGGAGGCTTCTTCAGCCGCTTTGGCAGAGGCGGTCAAGTGTATGGGTGGCGGCGATTTTTCGGGCATAAAGCTTCACTTTCCGAATCTTTTTTTTAATTCCTGCGCGTCCCGCGTAACGCTGCGTTGCGGTTCGGTTCGAATAATCGTCGGTTAAAAAGTCTTGTCGCCTTCGATTATAAACCTCCGTTTACGCGGCGGCAACCTCGTTTTCAGAACGCCGCTTCAGGAATTGCCGCGCCGACCGTGCAGAATCGCGCCGATTTCGTCGCTTAGTTTCTGCTCGCGGCGATTTTCCGCCGTCCGCTCGGCGCTTTTCCAGTTCGATTTATGCACTTCGATGGCTTTTAAGTCCTTCGCGGCTTCGATTAATTTTTCGCGCGCCTGCGCCACTTCTCTTTCGGCGGCGGCGACCGTCTGCCGCTGCTGTTCGACCGCTGCTTCCAGCTCGTTTTCAGCTTCGTGCAGGCGGCTCAAAAAATCTTTATGCGCCGTCACATTGTGCGCCCGCGTTCCGGCGTTGAGCTGCGTAAACATCGCGTTTTGCGCCGCGCGGCGCTGGTCGCGGCAATTTTCCAGCTCTTTGCGGCGGCGGTTCAATTCGGCTTCGGCGCGGGCTAATTGTTCCAGCCGCAGGGCGACTTGCCGCGCCGCCTCGTCTTTTGCCCGCCCGCGAATTTCCAGAACCGTTTCCAGACGGTATTTTTTCGATTTCATACAGTCAGTAAAACCGTCGATTTATAAAAACGCTTAAAGCGCGCGGAATTTCCTTATTCCATAAAGCAAACCGCAAATCGCCCGCCGCGTAAAGTTTTCGCGAAGACGTTCGATTATAAAAAATCTTCGCGGGATGCAGTATTTTTGCTTTTATTTATTAGATTGTTAATTATCATTGCCGAATGCGCCGGAATCGACGAAAAGATTCGGAACGGATAATAACCGGACGATGATGGATAAACCCGCCGGCTATCGTCTTTTATCTTTCAGCCGTTTCGGAATTTTCACTCATTTAAACGCTTTAACCGGCTTTCCGGCGAACAAGAATTAGCTTTGCTTTCTTTATTCAAGTAATAATAACATTGGAGTTGGAAATTTAGTCGAGTAAAATATCGAAGTGGCTGAACAAACACCGGAGCAGCAGCAGCAGCAATTTTCCGCCGCCCAGCAATCGCTGGTCGACCGCGACGCGCTGGTCGAGCGTTATCGCCCGTTCGTTTTTTCGGTCGTCAAGCAGGTTTTAAATACGCTGCCCGCCCGGGTCGATTTCGAAGAGCTGGTCAGCTACGGAATGGTCGGTTTGCTGGAAGCCGCCGACCGCTACGACCCGCGCCGGAAGGCTTCGTTTATAACGTTTTCGCATTATCGCATCAAAGGCGCGATTTTCGACGGCTTGCGCCAGATGGGAATTTTGACGCGCACGCCGAACGACGCCTGGGTGCGTCGCGAATCGGTCGTCAACGATTTACTGCAAACCGCCTCGGACGACGAATCGGAAAATCCGGCGACCGGGACGGTTGACGACGAAATTCAGGGCGTCTCGCGCTGGATTGACTCGCTGATTCCGGCTTATCTGCTTTCCTTAAGCGATGAAAACGCGCCCGACGTCGCCGATTCGCGCGAGCTGCCGGATAAAGCCGTCGAATTTCAAAACACCATCGCCGTTTTGCGAAACGCCGTGGGCGAGCTGCCGCCGAAAGAAAAAAATCTCATCGAAGCCCTTTATTTCAAACAAATCACCACCACCGAGCTTGCCAAACAAATGGGCGTCAACAAATCGTGGGTCTCGCGCCTGCACGCTAAAGCCGTCGAACGCCTGCGCCAGAAACTCGTCACCATAGGCTTTCTGCCGTCTTCATAAAATAATTTTCACCACAAAGACACAAGGAACACAAAGAAAGAAAAATTGTCCACGGATAAACACGGATGAACACAGATAGAAAAGCAAAACCTGCAATTTTGCTATCCTAAATCTGAGATTTTAAATTTATTTCTTATCTGTGCGTGTTTGTGTTTATCTGTGGACATTTTTCTTTGTGTCCTGTGTGTCTTTGTGGTGAAAATTTCTTTTCCGCACAGGAAACATTTTCGGAAAGCCGCCGATAATTAACACAGAAGCAAACCAGTTTGGTAAATCCGGATTATTAAAGCGACAGCCGGCTGAAAGCGTATAAACTCGAAAAGCAGAACGATTTTTGAGGACGGCGGCAGAAAGAGAGAGAGAGGAGACTTCGGGCAATGGGACACATAAATTTCAATATTATTAATTTCAACGCCGGCGGCGCCGAGCCGAACTTTTTACAAAATTTGAATCCGGTCGCTTTTCAGGATATTAACGGAATTTTAGCGGATATTTTTGAGGATTTCGCCGGCTTGTTCGACGCTTTCGGCGGCAATCAGTTTAATTCGGGCGACCGGCAAGGCATCTGGGCGGGCGGCGGCGGCTGCATTCCGCCCTCGCCGGACGACAGCACGCACCCGGCGGGCAGCCTGAAAACCCATGGCGGCGTGATAACCACGCCGGGCGGCTACAAAATCGAAGCGACCGGACAATTCGAATGGACGATTACCGGACCGGACGGAAAATCCACGCGCGTCTGGGGCGACCCGCACGTGGCGGAAGGCGACGGCGGCACATGGGATTTCAAACGCAACTCGACTTTCGTGCTCGGCGACGGAACGCGCGTTAACGTCTCGACCGCGCCCTGGGGAAACGGCGCAATGACCGTTACCTCCGGTCTGGAAATCATCAGCGGCAACGAACGCGTGACCGTTTCCGGCATCGACAAAGGCAAAGGCGTGGTCGGCGAGGTGACGCGGGACGGCTATGCGCACGCCAACAGTTTCTGCTGCAACGACGTTTTCGTGATGGGCGGCGAAACCGA